>NZ_MOAI01000018.1:0-143543 GCF_001976035.1 Ensifer sp. 1H6
GCAGATGCCTGTCGCGCGGAAGGAAGAGATTTAGCCGATCGGCGAAAATGCCGATCAATAACCAACCGAACCCAAGGAAAAGCCGCCAATCGAAGGCGTTTCGCCCCTTGTGTTCTTTCATTGGAGATAACAATGTCCAACAATGTACAGAGTGGTGGCGACGCGAAGTCCACCGGCGAGAGCGATACGGAGTTTGGCAGATCGATGGAAAGCAAGGCCCAGTTTGCTGACGCGCGGCGCCAATCGACCGATTTTGTCGGGGATGACGACACGTTGAACGTCTATCGGCTGGTGCCGGTGGCCGCACCCACGGACCCGCGGTGGCAGAATGCCCTCAATCAAGGTGAGGTGCTGGTGGCCGCTCGTTCGGCGGGTGATGCGCGTGTCGTCGCTTCGGGATGCGAACTCGACTACATGGAAGTCGATGCAGCACCCGCCGAAGGCGTCAGCACGCTCGACGCAAGCGCATTTCGTGACGAAAAGCTCTATACGGTCATCGAAGTCGAGCATGCCAAACCGGGGTTGGTGCGCGGCCTGATGGAAGGCGACATATCGGTTGCGATGATCAAACCGGTACAGATCTGAGTGTCACGCTAAGAGGAGCTCGGTCTGTGGACGATGGCGGGAGCCTGAATAGTTCACGAACCCTCTACTCTCCCGATGGCCCGGTCTCCGACGGGGGCTCGCAGCCGAAGACACTGCGTCCGCCAAGTGAGGCGGAGTTTCGGAATTCGCCGGCAACGATTTCCTTCAGGTCGGGACCCGTCACGTAGTGTTCGAGGCGACGCGCCTGCTCGTCAAGGCGCCGAAGTGCCTCGAGCTCTTCCGTGTGACCGAGCTTGCCTCTTGAAACGGCGGACTTCATCACCCTGAGTGTTTCATCGTAGACTTTCAGCGGAACAGGGAACGGATGACGATCCTTGCCGCCATGAGCGAGCGAAAACCGTGCGGGGTCGGAAAAGCGGCAAGGTGCGCCGTGGACGACCTCGGCGACCATGGCCAGTGCTTCGACCGTTCGCGCGCCGACGCCGGGGGTCAGAAGCAGCTCCTGAAAATCTTTCGGTCCCCGCTCGGCTGCAGAGGCGAGTGCTGCATGCAGACGGCTCATGTTGACGTCCTTTTCCTGCACGTCGTGGTGAGCCGGCATGATTAGATGCGGGAGCGACAGCTGATCTGGCAGACTTTCGATAACGGGCCCTGCCCGCCGCACGGCGAGGGCCTCGCGGACGATGCGGTCCGGTCCCATATTGGCAAGCAGATCAAGCTGTCCTTCTCGCGATCGCGCCGCCCGTCGGTCGGCGAGATTGACGATGACACCCTGGGTGGTGTCACCTTCAATTGCCGCATGCGGGGAATCGAGAAAGCTTTCCAGGTTTTCCGACAGCCAATGATAGCGCCTGGCCTGTCGTTGATCGCCGTTCATGCCTTGCTGGACGACGACCCATTGTCCGTCGTCGGTGACAATGAAGCCGTGCAGGTATAGATCGAATCCATCCTGAACCGCGGCGCTGTCGATCTTGGCAACGAGGCGGCTGGTGGTCACGAGACGCTGCGCGTCGAAACCGACCCGATCGCCGATCGCAAGCAGTTCCGCCGGGGTTTGGCGCGAGTGCGCACCGCGCCCGCCGCAAACATGAATTCCAAGCTCCGCGGACAGCGGCGTCAGCCCGCGCTTCAGCGCGCCAATGACGCTGGTGGTGATACCGGAAGAGTGCCAGTCCATGCCCATGACCGCGCCAAAGGACTGAAACCAGAAAGGGTGGGCCATTCGACGCAGGAATTCGTCTCGACCGTAGTACAGGATGACGGCTTCGGTAATGACGGCGCCGAGCTTCGTCATGCGATCTCCGAGCCACTTCGGCACGCGCCCGCCGTGGAGCGGAAGATCGGCACTACCGGAACGTTTTGCCATGGGCTTATCCTGTTGATCCGCAATGACGGATGGTGCGCTTTAGCATTTGCGGTGCGGGCTTGGGAAGTTTGCGCATGAGACCGGACGGTCACGGGCTGGATGGTCAGAAGCTCGACTGCCTTTTCGTTGGCCAAAAGGTGAAAGCGGAAAAACCCTGATGTTCTCCATCCCCATCGCGTCCGCTTGGCACAGCCTGCGACCTTTATAGGGAATGCGACCGGTGCTGGAATGTTCCACCGGTGACGCTTGCCCGCCAAGTTCCGACAAAGCCGTCGGCTCAGGAAAAATGCGGCTTAGAAAACCAGAACCCTTTGCGCCTTCCGATCCACGTGGGCGATACATATCGAGTGCGCCGGACCAAGCGGTCCGATGGACTTGGATGACGTCAGAGACCGGCGCAATCGCTAGCGCCGTCGGATAGACGCCCCCCAGAGGTATCCTATGGTGCCGGCTGCAATCAGAACGGGGGCGAGGTGGTCCCTGATCCGGTTCTGCGTTGTTTCAAGAGCGATGACGGCCTCAGTCACGGCCAACCGGGATGTTCCGGCAATGATCGCGGCGAGTTCCTCGCGCAGGTTCGCAATTTCTGTTCGCAGCGCCTCAAGTTGGGCCCGTCGTGCCAGTGTGGCGTCATTTCCTGGAGCCGTCTCGAGTGCCTCGTCGACGGCCACGACTTTTGCGAAATCGTCATCGCTTTCGTAGCCGGTCTGATCCATCATTGCTGTTTCCTCTCACGTGAAGGCGATGCCACCCAACGGTGGAAACGTCGTGTTGTTCCATCGGAAAGGACCGTGGCGCCCGTTTACAAATGCCAGCATCCCAAACCGTGCCATCGTCACGAATGAACCTGTGGCTTTCGTTAGCGTTAGGCTCACCAAACAGCATTTTAAGGTGACGACGATGTCTAAGCCCAAGGAAAGGTCTGATAGCGAGTCCCGTCTTGGCGCCACAGCGAAATTTGCCTACGACAGAATGACGGTGGAGCGCTTCCGCAATGCATTCCCGCGTGCTCGCTGGAACGAGGAGCAACGCAGCTGGTTCGTGCCGGGCAAGACCGCCGGCAAGCGCATTGCAAAGTGGCTGGCGCGCGAGAGCGAAAACCTCGATCTATATGCGGATGCCAAAGGCCACGATGCGTACGCTTTCGATCCTGTTTCCAGTCAATACCTTCAAATCGAAGAGGATATCCAGATACGCACCCCCTATTCCAGGGACGTTGTTGCGCATTTGCGGTCGATCCCTTGGGCTCGGTGGGATGATGAGATGCGCGCCTGGCGCGTGCCGTTCCGATCCTACGAAGCGCTGCGACGATCATGGCCTGATATAGAGGCCGCTGCGCGCGCGAGCGAACCTGAAGAGCGCAAGCGCCGAAAGGAAGCGGAAAAACATACGCCGAAGTACGCGCGCGCGAAATTGCGCTATGACGAACGCCGCCGCCGGCGTTATCCGGTTCCAGCCGGGTCGCTACCACCGATCGGTCAGGCGGTGATGACGTGTTCCTACGGCGTGGTGATTGTAGCCGAGGTGGCGGGAGAATTCGCCGAGCCGGATGATATCAAGCGCTTCTATCCCCATGCTGCAGCCGATCCGCGCGATTTTGTCTGGGTTCGTTGGCGCCCGGCATCACTAGCCGAACTGGTGGCAACCTGGCCAGCGCGTGAGGAGCCGAACGCGTTCGAGAAGGGACGTGGTTGGTGGAGGCCAGATCTGGACGAGTTGCGTGAAGCGCGATCGCAGGCGCGCAGCCTGGAGCGGAAAAAACAAAGGAGAAACACGCCCTCGAGTGAGACGGCTCGTGGCACTGCACGCGAAGGCACACGTTGAGCGCGCCAAGCAGTCGGAAGATTTCCAGCGTAAAAAGTCGTTCGACAGAGGCAGCGTTGCACTAATGGCTCGTCATCCCCAGAAGGACGGGAACAATGATGGCTTTTCCGGCTTTTTCCTCTCGATTGGAGGTTGAGCTTGATGACGCGCTATTTTTTCGATCTGCAAAACAGTGACGGCGAAACACGAGATGAGCAAGGCGTCGAGCTTGGTTCGCGGGATGCTGTGATGCAGGAAGTCACCCGCATCCTCATCGACGTTGCTCGGGACGAACTACCGGATCGCAACCGTACTGATATTTCCGTTCTGGTTCGCACTGACATCGGCAAAACCGTTTCGGTCGCAACGCTCACGTTTCGCAATCAATGGCTCGATTGATTGTCGCGACGCGGGCAGCCTTTAGGATTTACCGCCCTTACGCTGATGCGGTCGCGGTTAGTGCCACATCCAGATGGAGGAGGATGACGTGCGATTTCTACGAGACAACGGCCTGACGATCGTCCTCGTGACCGCAACACTCATGACCATCGCCGGCATGTACATAGCCGGCTGGCTGGCGAACAATGAAGAGTTGACGGCCCACGGATCGCCGGCGCTGACATTGATGCAGTATGGCTTGAGCGGCGATTTTCTATCGGCCGTCTTCGAGAACTGGGAAAGCGAATTTCTGCAAATGTCGGTTTATGTCGTGTTGACCGCCTATCTCTATCAAAGGGGTTCTGCGGAATCCAAGGATCCTGACGAGAGGCCGCCTCAAGATGAAGGACTTGCGGACCGAGAAGAAGATACCGAGGCGCCGTGGCCGGTCAAGATGGGCGGTATAGTGCGGCTCCTATATGCCTACTCGTTGGGAATTGTCCTCACTGGTCTCTTCCTTGCGAGTTTTGTACTCCATCTTGTCTCCAGCGCCAGATCGGAGAGTGAGACGGCGCAATTGCATGGACAAGCGACAACGACGTTCGTGCAGCATCTTGGCAGCGCTGAATTCTGGTTCGAATCTCTTCAGAACTGGCAATCGGAATTCCTGTCTACGGCGGTGATTGTCGTCCTGTCGATCTTCCTGAGGTACCGGGGATCTCCCGAATCGAAGCCTGTCGGCTCGCCTCACCGCGAGACCGGGTCATGAGAGCTGCGTTTGGCTGTGCGATAGTCCGCCGATGCGGTGCGGTGCGGATCGTTGCCCGGACCGACCGCGGTCGGGAAGAGCACGAACGCAGTTGCTCTTACTGCGGTCGGTGGATATGCCGATGCGGTGGAAACAGGTCGGATCTAGTCGCTTTGTTACCAATTGCCGATCGGAGCGCCACTCTTCTCGCACCGAGCTTTCCGGGCAATCGCTGCTAATGGATGAAAGCGAGTTCGCCTGAATCCGCCTTCACTACCAACGCCGGAGGAAATGACGGCGGTTGCCGATCGACGACAACGCCTGGACGATTGAGGAATCGCCTTTGGTGTGAAGGTGAGAGTGCCTATAGGGATCTTGTGCACCCGGACTGGCGCCTATCGGCATTCTCCGGGCTCCGAAATCAACGAAAGCATCCGACAATCGCCCCGTTGGGACTGGATCAGGATGACGGAAAGGTGTTTTGCGCAGCCGTCGGACGACGTCATGGGTGCAGCATCAGCAAACGCCACATACCGACTAACTGGGGCTCGGTGGCGCGACGAGCAAGGCGGACACGCGTGACGGCCTGCGGACTATCAATTAGACGCTCCACTTATTGAAAATGTGCAGTGCAGCATTATCTTGTGCAATGCAGCAATCGCCCTTGATGCTGCACAAGGCCGCTATGACAGCCATCCTGGCCGTTACGGCCTGGAGGTATCCCACCATGCGCTCCCTATCGGACACTCTGGCACGGCTCAACCACTTCCGCCCAACTCCATCTGCACTTGATGGCAAAAGTCGATTGGCCACGTTTGGAGCCTTCGGAACAAACCCGGGCGAACTTGAGGCAAGAATTCACGTCCCGGCAAAGCTGACAAAGTCACCGGCACTCGTGGTGGTATTGCATGGCTGTACCCAGACCGCGGCGAACTATGACAAGGGCTCGGGCTGGAGCAAGCTCGCCGACGAATACGGCTTCGTCGTTTTGTATCCGCAGCAGACGCGCACCAACAACGCCAATCTTTGCTTCAACTGGTTTCAGCCAAACGATATAGCGCGCGATCGAGGCGAGGCTCTTTCAATTTGCCAGATGATCAATACCGCCGAAACGCGCTACGACATAGATCGCAGTCGTGTCTATATCACTGGCCTGTCGGCAGGCGGGGCCATGGCCAATGTGATGCTGGCTACCTATCCCGAAGTCTTTGCCGGCGGGGCGATCATCGCGGGCCTTCCCTATGGGACGGCGCGCACTGTGCCCCAGGCGTTCGACCGCATGCGCGCGCAAGGTATTCCCGACGGGCAATCTCTTCAAAAGGCACTCCGAGGCGCATCGAAATCAAACGGTCCTTGGCCGGCGATCTCGGTCTGGCATGGTACCCAAGATGCTACCGTCAATTCCGCAAACGCAGACGCGATTGTGGAGCAGTGGAAGGTTATTCACGAGGCAGAAGCTGCCGTTGCATCGGACACATCGAGCGGGCCGCTCGAACGCGCGATTTGGGTTTGCCCCGATGGCAAGGAACGTCTCCAACTCTATCGCATCAAGGGCATGGGGCACGGCACGCCGATAGACGTCAAAAGCGGTTACGGGCAGGCAGGACCCTACATGCTCGACGTCGGCATTTCATCGACCGAGGAAATTGCACGGTCATTCGGAATTGTCGCGCCGTCTTTGAGGCAGGCAAGTGCGGACGCCAAAGTAAACGTTCTAGCCCCCGCGTCGCGCAACGCCGACAGCCAGCGTCAAGAGGGACCCGCAGACGGCATTCGTCGCACCATCGAAGACGCGTTGCGTGCAGCGGGTTTGATGCGCTAGCGGCAGTTACGCCTCTTTTAGCAAAGCGCCTGAACGGGCAAACAAAATCCCGGCTCCCGCGTTGTCTAAGCACAGCGAGAAAGGAGACGTCGCAATGACAAAATCAGCAACCGCCGCAAAGCAACGGGCCATCCAGAATGAAGTTGCCAATGAAAATCAAGGTGCGTGTTCCCAATGAATTGCCCACCATCGCTCTTGGTCCAGAGGTATGGATCGAATTTTTCGGGGATTTGCGGCTGTGCTGGAATCTCGCTTTAAAGCAAAGTGCATAAACAAGAAAGGCCGCCCATATGGACGGCCTTTCGATGTTCTGGTTGTTTAGATCAACGTCCCGCGACTTGCGTATCGTGAGCGTTCTTCTTCAATCTGCGCTGGGCTATAGGGATCGAGTGTCTCGTCGAATCGGTTCCAACCTTGCTCGCGATAAGAGGAGCGACGCTCTTCGAGATCCACCCAGTTTGAGCGCCTGAGGATCGCCTCCGCTTCGGCGGTATCGCTCTCGGTAACGCGCGCCGTGACCAATGTACCGCCGCGGCGGACACCTTCGGCATAGACGTGTGCATCTTCTTCAGGCACGCCGGAATCCGTTAGCGCGCCGATAATGCCGCCGACTGCACCACCGGCAACCGCACCGGCAGCAGCACCCGCAGCCGTCGCCGCAAGCCAACCGGCCGCAACGACCGGCGACGCCCGGGATCGCCATCAGCCCAAGGCCGGTCAGAAGGCCGCCTGCACCGCCGACCGCAGCACCGATGCCGGCGCCAGTGCCAGTGCCAGCCCCTTCGGCCGCACCTTCTGTGTCGTCAACCTCGTATCGGCCCTCGGCATTGCTCACGACCATGCTGATATCTTCATCGGGAATGCCGGCCGCTTTCAGCGCTCGCACAGCTTCAGACGCTTGGTCATAGGTGTCGAAAAGTCCAGTAACGGTTTTCATATTGGTTTTCCTTCGTTCGGTTTGCTGAGATCTTTCGGCCAACATCAGTTGGCGACGATGTTGCCCTGGTAGTCGAGCGTGACGGTCACGGGCTTTCCGTCCTTGGTGGCCGAGGCGTGCCATATGCCCTTGTCGTCCAGCTTCAGCCCGGTCACGGATATGTAGCCATTCTCCTCAAGGCGGGCGCGCGCCTGCTCTTCGGTGAAGCTGTTGGCGCCCGCGACAGGGGCTGTCGGATTGGTGGTGTCGGGCGTGGCGATTGCTGGCGTTTCAGGGTCCGGCGACGGTGTTGCCGTCTGTGCATAGGCACTAAGTGCGCTTGCCGCCAGAAAGGCTGTCGCGACGATCACTCGTTTCATTGTTGTCTCCTCGATGCTGTCATTGAACGATGCGGGGACAACGCGAGTGCTTGGCTATGGTTCCTATTCCATCTGAAAGAATGGTATATTTATCTCTATATTACAACGACTTACGCAAACCACGCGTGTGCCAACCACCCTTCGTGGGTGAGGCCGAACTTCTTGAGAATTCGCCCGATGACGAGGCGCTTCAATAAAACTTCGACGCAAGTTGGAAGTTCCCCAAGTCAACCGTCGAAGCGCTCAAATCGAATGCTGGCGTAGGACGTGCGGGTGTCCGCATCGCGCTGGGAGTGGAACAAAGCTACAAGATGTCGGCGCCGAGGTGGAAATTGGACTGCCAATGTCCAGACTGGTGCGACGTTATCGATCACCACCACTCCCGAAGGCGGCAATAGCGCTCTATCGCGATCGCTGCCGGGTGGCTACAACGCCTTTCTTCTGTCCTTTCCCGCTCTATTTCTTAGACGGAACAATATCGCCGGCAAGAAATGACCCACTCCGCAGACAGTCCAAATCAGACCGATGATGAAGGTGCCAATTCTTCGACGATAGGGATCGAACCAGAACCCCTTCGGGCAGCGGTAGAGCCGGCTGTCAGCGCTAGCGACAGCGCATCAGCGATTGCATCGTCAGACGAGAGCGAGCCGCACCCACCAGCCTTCACGGAAAGCAAGCGCGCGCTTCGCCATCTTGCATCCGCTTTTCGCCGCGATCTCGGCACGGTCGTACAGCGTTGCTTGGCGGGTTCGTCCGCGCTGATCAAGAAACTCAAACCGGTCGCGAGCGCTTCGCGCGCCTGGATCCCGCATGATTTTCGACTGAGGGCGGCATCAGCCACAGGCCCCCTCCGCAAAGGCATATCCGGTGCAATAGGCATCATCTCCACGTCGGCATGGCTTCGTGCCTTGCGACCTCAGCCTCGATCCTGGAAAGCCGTGATTTTGATGGTGACGTTGACCTTTGTGATCTTCGTGACCGGAATGCTGATCTGGGCACTGAAGGATGTGCCGTGGCGAGAAATCGCCGACGGCTCCCTAAAACCTATTGTGGTCCTTGAAGCCGCTGACGGCCAGCCAATCGTAAGGCAAGGTCCTTTCCAGGGTCCCTATGCCCGATACGAGGAGTTTCCCGCGCATCTGGTCGATGCCGTACTTTCAATCGAGGATCGGCGGTTCATGGATCACTACGGTGTCGATTTGAAAGGGATCATGCGGGCCGTATTGAGAAACTTCCAGGCCGGCTCGGTCGTTCAAGGCGGCAGCACGATCACCCAGCAACTGATCAAAGTGCAGTATCTTGAAAGCGATCGCACGCTGAAGCGCAAGCTGCAAGAACTGGTCATCGCATTCTGGCTCGAGTGGAAGCTTGGCAAGCGGGAGATCCTCACGCGATACTTGAACACCGTTTACCTCGGTTCCGGCGCGACAGGAATGCCCGCGGCTGCCCGGATCTATTTCAACAAGGACATTGCCGCACTCAGCGTCCAGGAGGCCGCGATGCTGGCCGGACTGCTGAAGGCACCGAGCCAATTAAATCCGATCGACAATTTCGAAGCCGCACGCGAGAGGACGGCAACGGTCCTGGACGCGATGGTGGCAAACGGCAAGCTCGCAGCGCAAGATGCGTCCGCCGCCAAGGCGGAGTTTGCCGAGTTGCATCCGACCACGCCGACGCCACGCTCGGGCAGTTGGTTTGCAGACTGGATCTCGCCCCAGGCCGGCGAAATTGCAGGTGCCTCTCCAGGTTCGACAACAGTGCGCACGACGCTGGTGCCACGCCTTCAGCAGCTTGCCGAAGATGTCGTCGCTCGCAATCTTGATAAGGAAGGGAAAGCGCTGGGTGCTTCACAGGCCGCACTGGTGGCAATGACGCCGGATGGAGCAGTGGTCGCGATGGTCGGCGGACGCGACTACAAAGCCAGCCAGTTTAATCGCGCCGTTGCCGCCAAGAGACAACCGGGCTCAACGTTCAAGCTTTTCGTCTTTTATGCCGCATTGAAGAACGGACTTACCCTGCGTGATCGGGTCTTCGATGGCCCGATTGAAGTCGACGGGTGGTCGCCGCAAAACTCGACAGGCCGCTATCGTGGCTGGGTAACACTTGCGGAAGCCTTCGCCCGATCGCTCAATGGTGCAACCGTTGCGCTGGCGCAGGAAGTGGGCATCGAGAATGTTGTCGCGGCCGCAAGGGAGCTCGGCATCGACAGCCCCCTTAATCCGGTGCCTGCATTGGCGCTCGGATCATCCGAAGTCAGTCTGCTTGACCTGACGGGCGCCTACGCCTCGATCCGCCTTGGCAAATCGCCGGTCGAACCTTGGGGCGTGATCGATTTTCAGGCGTCGACCCAAGCCAAGGCGTTCCGCGTCGGCCCGCTCACAGCCGCTTCGACCGATCTCTCCATCTACCAACAGGATCTGGTGAGCCTATTGCAGCTCGTGGTCGAGCGCGGCACCGGACGGGACGCTTTCCCGGGTTCATTTGCAGCCGGTAAGACCGGCACCAGCCAGAACAACCGTGACGCCTGGTTTGTAGGTTTTACGGAAGATCTTGTTGCCGGCGTCTGGGTCGGTAACGATGACGACACGCCCATGAAGGGCGTCACCGGCGGCACGCTTCCGGCGCGCATTTGGCGGGATTTCATGCAAGCGGCAATGGCCCAACCTGCACCCCAGATTGATCCAGATACGGGGCTCATGACAAGCCAAGGAGGGCCCGCGGCGTCCTGCAATATTAGAGCTTGCGCGCGGAGCTATCGATCGTTTCGAGCGTCCGATTGCACCTACCAGCCTTATCGGGGAGAGCGCCGGCTGTGTGAGCGGTAGCTGTTTGTCTACTGGGCAGCCTTACGCGACCAGCCATAGCGCCTATAACAAAGACGAAGACTTTCAGGAAGAAGTGCGAAACGCCACACTCACACTGCGGGATGCAGTGATGGCTCAATATTCAGGCAAGCAGGTCGCTGCAGGATCTCAATTGGAGATGCCTCGACAGAAGTGACGTGGGAACACGAAACCCGACTGGTCCGGTCTGCTACGGGCTTCGTTTGCTGCTAGAGCAATACTATGTGCGATGTTGTCACCCCTATTGCCGCTGCGGAAGCATTGAGAAGGTTTCGCGACCTTGCCCCGTCGATATCAACGAACTCGTTGGGCTGTGGCGCGCGTCTGGTGTGCCAACAGGCTATCCCCTGGACGATGTTCTTGAAACCCTCGGCTGGTTTGGCAAGCGCTTCCACACGAACCTTCGTGCCGACGGCATGGGAGGAAAAACCGGACTGCTCACCCTGTGGGGGGGCAGGCACGATGAAAAGGGCGAGAGACCGTCCGGCTCACTCACAACTGCCCAAACTTCTTTCGCATACAAATGTTCCACAGGCCCAAGCATCTAACTGATCGCGTCGGCCACCCTCCCCGGCATGGCTGCCAGTTGCTTGCGGAGGTCGCGGGCCATCTTGTCGGTAAAGCCTGTACCGACGCCGCCGACATAGACCAACTCGTCGCCTCGCCGAGCCGCCAGCAGAAGCCGGGATATCGCACCGGTCACTTTCGTTGAAAGCTCGAACCCGACGACGACAAAGCCATCGCTCTGGATGCATTTCAGCTTGAGCCAATCACCGAGCCGACCGGGACGGTATGCGCTTGAACCCCTTGTTCGCGCGCCCGTCGTTTGGCAGCCGCCAAGGACATCCCCGCTGAAGCAACGACATGAACCTCGTTCCTCGCAAACATCGGGTCTGCGGCGAAGGGCGGCGAATTGCGATCGCTGTTGAACAACTCGACCACGCTTGGCGGAAGCGCCAGATGATCGAGGCGCCAGCTTCAGATCATCGGCTATTCCAGTTCGGGGAGCGTGAAGATGGCTTCGCGGATCGTCGCAGCTGCACCAAGGCCGCTCCGTCGGCGCCGAACTTGGCGACCGAGATTGGGGCGGGATCGAAACCTGGCAGCAGCTTCGAGGCTAGCTTCGACCGAACGAGACCGGCGACGGGAGGATAAAGGGCCGCGATGGGCCACCGAGGACGATGCGGCCGTCGCGCATCCTTCGAACTTCGAACGACCGGACGCGCACGTCATCAGCAACTCGCTGCCTGAGGGCAAGCCCCCACGAAAATTGAACTCGCGAGCACCTGCAGCACTTCTGCCGTCGCGAAGTGCCGGAACTCTTCCGGCTTCACCCCTTCAGCACGAGGCTTGGGACATTCGACTCGCCAGGCGGAGGGCCTATCCACACGCCTGCTGGTATCGCGGGGATACTGTTCGCCAGTCCATCGAGCATGCCTTGCAAGACGCTCTCGCTCAGCTCGTCCATCTTTTCGCGGGGGCCGACGAGGCGGTCTACCAGCAGCAAAGTGAGACCATGCATCTGCGACCAAAAAATTAGAATGGCACCATCAATCTCACGTGTGTTTGCCGCGGCGGTCGGAATGAGGCGCCCGAGAGCGCCATCACTTATCGCGTCCACCAGAAGCGCTTTCATGTTCTCAGCCGCAGTTCTTTCGATTGCAGGGCGCCCATCATCCTGACCGGTAAGATAGCCGCCGAACATCAATCTGTAGAGCGCAGGATTGTTGACGCCGCCGCGCACATAAGCGCGCGCCATAGCTGCCAACCGCTCGCGCGGACTGTCGTGTTCCTTCGTCGCATCGGTCATCTGCTTTGCAAGGAGCTCGAAACCAACTGCCGAGACCGCCGCCAACAAATCACGCTTATCGGCGAAGTGTTTGTAAGGGGCATTATGGCTGACGCCCGCTCGACGGGCGAGCTCTCGAAGCGAGAACTCTGTGCTTTGGGATTCGCTGAGCACATCGAGTGCGGCACCTACGATCGCCCTGTGCAGGTCACCATGGTGGTAGGGGCGCGGATCTGCAGTGGGGGTGGCTTTGATCATACTCGTCCGTCTAGGCCCTTATGTTGCGCGCGTCAACATTTTTGCCGAAGCGATGTTGACGTCGTCCACTTTAATCTCTAAGTGGGCACTGTCAACATCTGGCCATGGCCCTTCTAACCATCAGATTTGAAACCCGCAGGCGAACCGGCCTGCTCTCTGATGGGTGCAAATGGCAACGGAGAAAAAAATGCAGCCCCTTCGAATTCTGGGAATTGGTCTCGCCTGCGCCTATCTCGCCGCCTGCGACGACAAAACTGAAGCCGCGCCGCCGGCGCCGCAACAGGTGCGGGTCATTCCGGCCGCCTCTGTTCGATATCAGCCGAGTGCGGAAATTACCGGTGAGGTAAAGGCGCGGATCCAGACCGAACTCTCATTTCGCGTCAGTGGCAGGGTGATCGAGAGGCAGGTTGACGTGGGTGCGCACGTTCGCGCCGGCGAGGTCCTGGCGCGCCTCAACGATACCGAACAGCAAGCAGATATCAGCGTTGCAAGAGCTGCATTGGAGTCGGCGCAGGCGGTGGTCAAACAGAGGACGCTGGCATTTGAGCGATCAAAGGCCCTCGTGCAATCGCAGGTCATTTCGCAGGAGACCTTTGATGATGCTCGAAAAGACCTGACGAGTGCCCAAGCCTCTTTGGAAGCTGCCGCAGCCGCGCTGGCCACAGCCGAGGATGCGGTGTCCTATACGGAGTTGAAGGCTGAAGCCGACGGGATCATCACCGCCCGCGGCTTAGAAGTGGGGCAGGTTGTCTCGGCGGCGCAGTCGGTCTTCACGCTCGCCCACGACGGCCCGAGAGATGTGGTGTTCGATGTCTTCGAGGCATTCTTTCTGGACGGCCCGCCGTCGTCGGATGTCGCGGTGGCACCAGTCGGGGACCGGGCACTCGAAGTGCACGCGAACATCCGGGAGGTCTCCCCGGTGATCGACACCAAGACCGGCACAATCCGGATCAAGGTGGAGCTCCAGGAGAACTCTCACTGGCCTCTAGGCACACCGGTGGTCGGCAAACTCCACTCCGCGCCGCGCGACGGAATCGTGCTGCCCTACAACGCGATTGCCTCCGCCAAGGGTGAACCCGCCGTGTGGCTGATCAACAACGAAAACCTCTCCGTTACCCTCCGCAAAGTTTCGGTCGCCCGTTACCGCAAAAGCGATTTCGTCGTGACCGGCGGCATCGCCCCGGACGACCTGATCGTCACGGATGGCGGAAAGTTCCTCAAGGAAGGCCAGGCAGTAGCTTGGGAAGGCAAGTGAGATGATCCTTAGTCACCTATACACCACTCTTCCACTCTTTCTGTCGATCTCGCTCCTTGTCGGCTGCGAGCAAAGCTCGATCGCAGGGGAAGAGGCGAGCCCCCGTCCCGTCAAATCCGTGGCTACCCAAGGCGAGCGTGAAGTTGTCGAGAGCTTGCCCGGCATCGTGCGGGCCCGCATCGAGACCGACCTGGCATTCCGAACACTTGGACGAATCGTATCACGCAAGGTCGATGTTGGCGATCTCGTGCAGAAAGGTGATGTCGTAGCGGAAATTGATCCCCTCAGTCTCCGCCTCGCAGTCAGGAGTGCAGATGCCAACTTGCGTGATGCCAAGGCGCAGTTAGAGAACGCCGTACTGACAGAAGGGCGTAAACGAACTCTCGCCCACAAGAGCGCCTCGAGCATTGCCGATCACGAACTTGCCGAACAACAACTAAAGTCGGCCGAGGCCAACGTCGCAAAAGAGACGGCCAGCCTCGCCAAAGCGCACGAGCAGCTTGGCTACGCGGAGTTGAGGGCGGAATTCGACGGTGTCGTCACGGCCACATACGCAGAAACGGGCCAGACAGTCTCGACGGGCCAGCCGGTCTTGAAGCTGGCGCGTCTCGAACAGCGTGATGTGGTCGTCGATGTTCCCGATGCGCAATTTCGATCCGTTCGCCTGAATGACAAATTCAGCATTGCCCTTCAACTCGACCGTACGGCGCAGACTGTTGGCGTCGTGCGCGAGATCGCGCCGCAAGCGGACCCCAATACCCGCACCCACAGACTGAAGGTCGCCATAGATCAGGCGCCGGAGGTCTTCCGCCTGGGTGCCGTGGTGACTGCGACACCCTTGGTCGAAGGGCGAAAACGAGCAGTCGCCCTGCCGGGTTCTGCCATCAGCGACAGGGGTGGCGCCATCCACGTCTGGGTCGTGGATCAATCGACCGGCACCGTCTCACCAAGACCGGTCCAACTCGACACCCAGGCGAGTGGTTCCCGTTGGGCGCGGGTTCTGTCCGGGTTGCAGGAAGGTGAAGAAGTCGTCGTCGCCGGCGTCAACGAACTTGTCGAAGGACAGAAGGTAAAACGCGTACAGGAGCGCCACCCGTGACAAAATTCAATCTTTCAGACTGGGCGCTCGAGCATCGTTCTCTCGTCTGGTATTTCATGATCATCTTCGCAGTGGCAGGCGCCTATGCCTATGTGGGCCTTGGCCGTGAAGAGGATCCATCCTTCACGATCAAGACGATGGTAATCCAGGCCCAATGGCCCGGCGCCTCCGCCCAGGAAGTGACTCAGCAGGTTACCGACCGCATTGAGAAAAAGCTGCAGGAACTCAACAATCTCGAACATACTCGCAGCATCACCACCGCAGGTCAGACGATCGTCTTCGTCGATCTGTTGCCGGATACAAACGCGCGCGATGTAAAGCCCACCTGGTCGCGAGTGCGCAACCTGATCGACGATGTAAAGCACGAGTTTCCCCAGGGCGTGATCGGTCCTTTCTTCGATGACCAGTTCGGAGATGTCTACGGCAACATCTTTGCCTTCGCTGGTGAAGGGCTTAGTCATCGGGAATTGCGCGATTTCGCGGAGGACGCCCGGACGCGAATCCTCAAGATTCCGGACGTGGGCAAGGTCGACATTGTCGGTGCGCAGGACGAGGTCATCTACCTCGAATTCTCCACCCGCAAAATCGCCGCCCTCGGCATCGACCGCGCAGACGTCATTGCCACGCTGCAGGCGCAGAACGCCGTCACCCAGTCAGGCTTCATCCAGACGGGACCGGAACGCATTGCCCTTCGCGTTGGCGGACGCTTCATCTCCGAAGAGACCTTGCGCGGGATTAACCTCAGGGTCAACGATCGCTTCTTTCCGCTGACGGACGTAGCCAACATCACCCGCGGCTATGTAGACCCGCCGATTTCGCACTTCCGTTTCAATGGAAAACCGGCGATCGGGCTAGCGATTGGCATGAAGACTGGGGGCAATCTGCTTGCCTTTGGCGAAGCGCTCGAAAAGACGATGAGCAGGATCGTTCAGGATCTTCCGGTCGGCGTTTCGGTCGACCAGGTCTCCGACCAACCGAAGGTGGTTCACGAGGCAGTTGGAGGCTTCACGAAGGCCCTGTTCGAGGCGGTCGCCATCGTGCTCGCGATCAGTTTCATCAGTCTAGGGTTCAGGGCCGGCCTGGTCGTGGCGATCGCAATCCCGCTGGTTCTCGCCATCACCTTTATGGTGATGCTCTATTCAGGTATTTCACTGCAGCGAATCTCGCTCGGTGCGCTCATCATCGCACTCGGTCTTCTCGTCGACGACGCCATGATCGCAGTCGAAATGATGGTGGCAAGGCTGGAAATGGGTGACAGTCTCAGGAAGGCCGCCACCTACGTCTACACCTCCACGGCCTTCCCAATGCTAACCGGCACGCTTGTGACCGTCGCGGGCTTCATACCCGTTGCATTCAACAAAAGCAGCGCCGGCGAGTTCACCTTCACCCTCTTCGTCGTCATCGCCGTATCGCTCGTCGTCTCCTGGATCGTTGCCGTCTTGTTCACACCACTCATCGGCGTGACCCTGCTTCCCAAGACCATGAAGAAGCACTCCGACCACAAGGGACGGTTCGCCACGGCATTCTCCAGCATACTGCAGTTCTGCCTGCGCTGGCGCTGGATGACGATTATCGCCACGATCGCCCTCTTCGTCGGATCGCTCGTCGGCTTGTCGATGGTGCAACAGCAGTTCTTTCCGAGCTCCGACCGACCGGAACTGATCGTTGACTGGAACCTGCCGCAAAACAGCTCGATTGCGGAAACCAGCAGGCAAATGGCTCAGCTCGAGCGTGAAGTGCTGACCGACAACCCTGCGGTCGAGCATTGGTCTACATACGTCGGAAGGGGCGCACCGCGCTTTATCCTTTCGTTCGACGTACAGCCGGCTGACGTTTCATTCGGCCAGACCGTCATCCTGACCAAGGGGCTCCAGGATCGCGACAAGCTGAAGAGGCAAGTGGAGGCCTACCTACAGAAGACTTTTCCTGGAACTGACGCCTATGTGAAGCTTCTGGAAATCGGGCCCCCGGTCGGCAAGCCAATTCAGTACCGCGTGTCCGGCGAGAATCTCCAGACGGTACGCGACCTGGCACAGAAACTGGGGTCTGTTGTAGGCACCCACCCTTCACTCAAGAACCTCGCCTTTGACTGGAATGAACCGGCGCGCGTCGTGAAGATCGACGTGCTGCAGGACAAGGCACGACAGCTTGGTGTCTCCTCCCAGGATATCGCGATGGCCTTGAACACCGTCGTGCAAGGGGACGCGGTAACGCAGGTTCGGGACGACATTTATCTGGTCGATGTGGTCGGCCGAGCCGCGGCGAAGGAGCGAGAGTCGATCGACACTCTGCTCGACCTGCAACTGCAGAGCAGCAGCGGCCAGTCGGTCCCATTGTCATCGGTCGCAACGTTCCGATACGAGCTCGAACAGCCGACGATCTGGCGCCGGGATAGGGTTCCAACCATCACGGTCAAGGCGGGGATCGCCGATGCGACGCAGCCGGCGACCATTGTGAAGGCGCTCAGCGATAGGATTGCGGCGTTCGAAAAGACGCTGCCGGTCGGCTACTCCGTCGCAGTCGGCGGCGCGGTCGAGGAAAGCGCCAAGTCGCAGGGGCCCATCGCGCAAGTCGTACCGGCCATGCTCTTGATGATGGCGACGCTCCTGATGGTTCAGCTTCAGAGCTTCCACAGGCTGTTCCTGGTCTTCTCGGTTGCCCCGTTGGCGCTCATCGGTGTCGTGGTGGCTCTGGTCGCCAGCAATTCCCCGCTTGGGTTCGTCGCACTCCTTGGTGTGCTTGCACTCGTCGGCATCCTCATCCGCAACTCCGTCATCCTGATCGTGGAGATCGAAGAATTACGGGCAGTGGGTAAGTCGCCATGGAATGCGGTCGTGGAGGCGACAGAACACCGTATGCGGCCGATCATGCTCACCGCCGCGGCGGCGACCCTGGCGCTGATCCCGATCTCGCACGAAATCTTCTGGGGGCCCATGGCCTACGCAATGATGGGCGGCATCGTCGTGGGAACGGCGCTGACGCTTCTCTTCCTGCCGTCGCTCTATGTCGCCTGGTTCCGGATCCCGCGTGAAGTCGAGCAAAACTGATATGACAATTTCCAGGTTCTCTTTCCCCGGACGAAACGACGCCCGGGGACCGCAACGGACTGCCCGACCGTACCGGATCGCTGCAATATATGCGTTCCCGCGGCGGGCGCTTGCTTCCCTGCTGGTGCTATCTATCCTCGCACCCGGCTGCGCGACTCGGGTGGAGAATGTCCTTCAGCCCCCTGAGGTGGCCGCCCGCGACGCCAGCAGGGTGAACATGCTGGTTGCTACGACACGCAAGCCTTCGGAAAGCCCCGGCAAACTCTATACCGGCGAGCGCGGAACGGCGATCTCGCTCAACAGCGTCGCCGTCTCCATTCCTCCGGATCGGAACCGCAAGATCGGCGAGGTGCAGTGGCCTTCCCGCGTGCCGCCGAATCCGGATAAGGAATTTGCGGTACTCGAAGTCACCAAAGCCGACTCCGAACGTCAGGCACTGGAGTGGTTTCGCAAAAATCGAAACTCCAAGCGTCAGGTGCTCATCTTTGTACACGGCTTCAACAATACCTATGCCGACGCCGTCTTCCGCCTTGCGCAAATCGTTCACGACTCGGGAACAGCTGCGGCGCCGATCCTGTTCACTTGGCCGTCGCGAGGGCGCGCGTTCGACTACCTCTATGACAGGGAGAGCGCCAACTATTCGCGTCGCGCCTTGGAGGATTTGATCCTTCAGGTTGCAAAAAGTCCCGATGTTCAAGACGTCACGATTCTTGCTCATTCCATGGGAGGTTGGCTCGCGGCAGAGGCGCTGCGGGGTGTCGCGATGCGTGAAAAATCAATCCCGGCGAAGGTCAGAAATGTCATTCTGGCGTCGCCGGACATCGACATCGACGTGTTTCGTCGTCAGTTCGTCGAGATGGGGCCAAAGCGACCGCACTTTGCGATCTTGACATCCACACGCGATAAGGCGCTCGAGGTGTCTGGCTGGCTCTCGGGCGGCGTAGACCGTGTCGGTGGAACCGATCTCAAACCCTATGCCTCTGTGCTTGACGAACTGGGCGTTTCGGTCATCGACACCAGTGCCGTCGCGACCAAAGATCCACTCGGCCACAATGCCTTCGCCGACAGTCCTGAGATCGTACGCATGCTTGGGCGACGTCTGGCTGGTCAGACGCTGACGGGTGGAGAGGCGACATTCGCGGATCGTGTAGGGGTGGCCGCCGCCAATTTCGCCGGATCGGCAGCGCGCGTGGCCGTCGCGGCTCCGGTCTCGGTCATCAGCGGCGAGGCTCGCGAAGTATTGAAACGCGAGCTTACCCCGTCGACCGGCCAGATGGTGGACGGGCAGATCGCGTACTAGGTCAGGACTGGCTGGGCAGGCGGTCGACGCTGGCCTTCGCCTTCGCTGGGGTCGGCATACCGTGATCCTGCTCTCGGTCGCCTCGATCCATGACTGATGCCTGTTGTGCAAAGACGTCAGAGTTGTGTGCCGCCTCGTCGGCCCGCCGCGCCGCGTCGTCTGGTGTGCATCCCATCGCACGCAAAACGGCACGCACGATGTCCGGCACCGCCGCCGCGTCGATCCTGCCGTCGCCTGAGAGGTTGGAGAACCAAATGCGGCTCGACCTCACGATTTCAGTTGATACATTATGCAACTTCAGAGGTCTAAAACAGGAAACCGTCCGTCGAATGGACAGAGTGAATGCCGGCATACAACGGGTGATCGGCGCCGAGCGGCTCACGCCGACCTCTCCCAAGGGTTGATCACGGAGGCGTCTGTGTCTTCGAAATCCTTGACGTTGCGTGTGACAAGGATGAGATCGTGGACGATCGCGGTCGCGGCGATCAACCCGTCGATATCGCCGCGAGGGCGGATTGCCGCGATGCGGCCCCATTCGACCGCGATTTGGTCGGTTATCGGCAGAATGCGGTCGCCATGGTCGTGGCGCAGCTTGCGCAACCATTCGGTCAGGTGCGCGGCAGTCTTTGGATCCGACCTCTGTTTCAGGGCAATGCCGCGCATGATTTCGCCGAGGGTGAGCGCACTCAGGTGGACGCTGAGCGGATCGACAGAGCGCAGCCAGGACACCGCCTGCGGCGTGCCGCGTCGCGCCTCTGAGACGATGTTGGTGTCAACCAGATACATCAGAAGGCCACATCGCGGCTTGGCGTCTTGACGCGTACATTTACCACATCAGCGAGCTGATCGTCCCACACGGGACCGCCAAGCAGATCGTCGACCAGCGTTGGCCGGCCGGCGCGCAGAGCGTCGTAGTCGTGAGCGGACAGCACGACGGCCGTGCGCTCACCGCGCAGCGTGACAATCTGCGGCCCTTCATGGCG
Source organism: Ensifer sp. 1H6 (assembly GCF_001976035.1). NCBI lineage: Bacteria > Pseudomonadati > Pseudomonadota > Alphaproteobacteria > Hyphomicrobiales > Rhizobiaceae > Ensifer > Ensifer sp. 1H6. The sequence goes on from NZ_MOAI01000018.1 coordinate 20,534, forward strand.
CGCCTTCTGCACCACCTTCGAGAACTGGTTCTTGGCGTCCTGCAGTTGCCATTCCATAGTTTCGCTCCAAATTGGCTAGACTGTCTAGCTATATAGTCCTATTTGTCTGCCATTGAAAGTGCCAATGTACCACGCGGCCGATCGACGGACGGCGCGCGATGCCGCACGATCAGCGATCTCGATAACCGAGCTAACGCTGGTTTGCGGAATTGACCCGCAAGCAACTACGACGTGGCGTCCATACTTCGACAGCTCAACTCGAGGCCGACATCAAAAACTTCATCGAGCGCCACAACGAAAACCCCAAGCCGTATCGGTGGACCAAATCGGCGGACGACATTCTCGCATCCGTCAAGCGCTTCTGTCAGAAGGTCGACAACAGCTTATGATACGAATTTCGGATTCAGAGGACTAGGGGGAACACGAGCGACTGCTTCCGCACATCCCATGCGGTATAACATGCCCGTAACATCGCGAGCGGCTTCGAACGGAAGGTCAATCTGCTGAACGTTTTTCACATACGGGGAGAAGCTCGCAAGGAACCCCACCCAGGCCGACTTGATGTCCCGCGACCGACTGCACTCCCCAACACGTCTCGAAATTGCCCGTTTACGCTCGCATTATTGAATGTCCATGAGCGTGTGATGGCTTGCTGCCACCTCTTCATGCCCCTTTCGATGCGATGAGAAACGATGTCGTCAACGTGGGAGGAAGTAATGAATGAGAATTGTAGAATTTTGTTCGCGGCGATAATCTCCACCATAGCAACCGCCGCCCCCCTTTCTTCTCTTGCACAAGAATGCGACGGAGATTACTACCCGGGGATTGGCGCAAACCAACACTACACTGGCGACAAACGCCAACCCACCAATGCCTATCTCTTTAAGCACAAGGCTAACCAGCAACAGCCTCAAAGAGCTACAGATGCCGCTCACAACCGGGCACCAACTTAATCAAGGGGGCCATTGAGGAGCCCTGCCGCAAGGCCTAGGAGGGGATGTTCGCTTCGGTCGAGGCGGAGCAATCATGGCTTGAGCGGCAACGACCGATCAGATCGCAACCGGTCGATAGGATTGGACGCGATTCAATGCGTCCATAATATTGTTCTTTGGCCTGCGGCGACTACCCATCAACGTCAGGCAGCGTCGCCCTCTGCCAGCAGCGCTGCCTCGGCCTTTTTGGTTTCCCGCTGGAGCTGGTGGGCCGCGGCGGCGGTCTCGCCGCTTCCTTCCACATGGACTGTCGGAACGGCGATCTTGATTCCGTTCTCGTCGAATGCCTTCTTGATCATGACGAAGGCACGTCTTCTGATGGGAAACTGCACTCCGGGCTTGGTCATGAGCTTGAGCCTCAGAACGATGGCAAAGTCGCCGAAGCTGTCGACGCCCTGCATTTTTAGTGGCTGCAGTGTGTCGGCGGCGAATTCCGGATCGGCTGCAAGTTCTTGACCGATCTTTTTGATAAGTTTGCGTGCCAACTCTACATCGGAGTCGTAGGTTACATTGATCGTCATCTTGTCGATCACCCAATCGCGGCTCAGGTTCTGGATCGCGCCAAGCTCCCCGAACGGAACCGTGAAGATGGGACCACGGTGGTGTCGGAGGCGAACCGAACGCAGACTGAACGATTCGACAGTTCCCTTGTAACTGCCGCTCTGTATGTATTCGCCGACACGGAAAGCATCGTCGAGCATGTAAAAAACGCCGCTCAGAATGTCCTTGACCAAAGTCTGTGAGCCGAAACCGATTGCGACGCCGAAAATGCCGGCACCCGCTATCAATGGTGCGATCTGGACGCCCAGCCCCGACAGGATCGTCAACACCGCGATTGCACCAATGAATACGGCCAACGTGTTACGGAAAATCGGCAGAAGCGTCCGCAACCTGCCACTTCGTGCCAATTCATCCGTGGTACTTCCGGAGTGCTCGGCAAGATCCATTCGATAGGCAATCAGCGCCTTGGACGATTGCCAAAGCAAGTCGGCAAACAGCAGGACGACAATGGCGTTCAATATGCCGTTGACTATGAGCCCGCCAATTTGGCTACCGGCCAACGCTGCAGAACTGAAGCGCCAGACATAGGCTAACCAGGCCACTGCGGCCACGATTACAAGTGCCCGGCACCCCTGACGATCGTCACATTGACAACCACACCAAGAGCGCCGGTCAGTCGTACCTTGTCGGCGATTACTTGAGCCACGTGTCCAACGCCGCGGGTCGCTGCCGGCAGAACCAGCGAATAGATGCCGATGAACAGCAATCCAACAAGTCCCCCAACCCAGGCAAGCCAGAGCGCGAGCAAATATAGGGTAAGGAGCGCGCGCACGATGGGAGTCCTTGCAGAACCCGGACGGCGCCAAACCACTTCAATGGCTGTGGCCAGGATCCCCAACCCTAAAACCAAGGCCGCGAGCCTCGTCACGTCCATCGAAAAGCCCAAGGAGGGCATGACGTTGACAACGGCCCAGCCGAACAACGAGAAACCGGCAATCAATCCTATCCGCCGAAGCCAGTACTGCCGTGCACCATCACCTGTGCTGACCCCTGCCGTCTGGTCCGACGACACGCTATCAGCGCTGCCGAATGCAACCAGCAGTCGCGCCGCCGTATAGGCGAACCGGTACGCGATCATTGCCACGAGCAACGTCAACACGACCTTGCGCAGCAAGGGCGGCCATTCGAATGCGAGGAACGATCCAACGCTCGACAACGAAAACGTTACAAGTGCGACGGCATCCGAGGCAAGTGAGTGTCTGCGGACCTCACCCACTACGGGCGTTTGCGCCCGCCAAAGTGCCTGCCGTACCAGCCGCTCGGCGCCAAAGCCAATTGCGAGAACGATCGCCAGGATGCCAACGACGAGACCGGGCCTGCCCGAGTTGACGTCCCTGATTACCACGCCAGCAGCTCGGTTCAGCTCCGCCGGGACGCGGCTGGTCGCATTGGCAAGTGCTTCGATCCGAGCGTCGACTGCAGTTGCCCAATCCGAGAGGGCGTCGGCAAACTGCGAATCCGTTTTTGCGGCTGGAACGGTGACCTTGCCTTCCAACCACGCCTTGACCTCTGGCGTGCTCGCCAGCTCGATGAACTGGCGCACCTTTTCGGGTGGGAGGTCGCCAGAATCAGCCGTTTGGGCCCCTGATGCGCACTGCAGAACCAAGAGCATGACGACTGCGAGAGGAAAGGCCTGCAACCTTGCTGCCGGCAGAAGGCGAGTTAAGAATCTGAACATGTGTTGGCCTCACCTATCGTGGCGCCTTCCCTCAGCAGTTTCTGGCGACCGCGGCGCGACATCAGGACCGTGTTCATGACGATGGGACTTACCATCAACGCTTCCTACGAGGCATGACGTGGCAGGTCGAAACCCCGATGATTGGGGCACTGTTGGCGTTCAGTGAAAGTACTACGAAATTAGCAAGGAGTATTGATGCGGATCAAACCGACACGCGCTTGACATACCTCGCGGGCGATATCGGAACACTCCATCGGCATTTCCTCGGCGATCGAGACGGCAACCCCGAAAACGAAAACGCGAACGGTGCCAGTTTGGCGTGATGGCCGCTCCTGACGTCAAGAGGTCGCTGCCAGTCGCTGCAACCACATTGTTCTCGATCAATGTCGGGCATGCATTCCTGCTCTAATAATAGTCGTCTGAGCAGGCACCCGTAACCAGCGGCTCCACGGTAAGTGTCGGCAAGGCCGTGCGTTCATGTTGAGCGTCGATCGACATCGTAGGGAGTGATACGTCGCGTTGTCGAACGATATTTGAATTTTGGTCCTCTCCAGGGGTGGAAATGACTGCCGAGATCGAACGAAAATTCCAGGTCTCGAACGATCGCTGGCGCAAACACGCTTCCGCCGGCTCTGAGCTTCGGCAGGCCTACATTGTGGCGACGAAGAACCGCATCGTGCGGGTAAGGACCATTGATGCTCAACGCGCGGTGCTCACCGTGAAGATCCGCAGTGGCCGTATGCAACGCGAGGAGTACGAGTACGAAATTCCTTACGCCGATGCTATGGAGATGTTTGGGCGCGCCTCGGGATAATTGAGAAGACACGCTATGAAGTAACCTATCGCGGCCACGTTTGGGAAGTCGACGTCTACTCTGGCGAACATCGTGGCCTTGTCACAGCGGAAATTGAGCTGGCGAGCTGTGACGACGCTCCGCCGCAGCCCGATTGGCTCGGGCAGGAGATAACTGGAAACCCACTCTATTCAAATAGGGCGCTGGCAATGGAGCGCCCCGCGCCGAGACCGGATACTGGCGAGAATACAGGACAACCGCGGCCGCGGCACGGGTCGGCGCCCAGTGCCTAGGGCCGAGCAGTCATCAAACATAAATAGCGTGCCCCTTCAGCTGCGGACGAGTTACTTGGTGCGTGCGAGTAATCAACGACCGCAAGCAACCAAGGTTCGAGCGCGCGTCACCTCGAAGACTTCTGGAAACGTTGATGTCGGTCAATGCACAGTGTTCCATGTTGATTTATTCAACGAGACGAACAAGCCCAACAAACCGGTTCGCCTTGGCCGAATTTTGTTCATCGACCCTGGCGCATTCGCTGCCACTCGAGTGCAGATGTCCAGTGAGGTGAATTCCGGCCTGCGGGCGCGCGAAGTTCCTTGTGACAACCGGCAAACAGATTCCAGTCGTGCTGCAATATTGTGCACCAGTTTGGATAGGGCCATAGCGGCCCAGGACCGGCAAACTGCAGAGTGAGAACCATGCTGGGGGACAGATCGTTGTTCAGCTTTATCTGGCAAGTTAGCGGTGCCCATCAAATCGGGATCGCTGGGCTGACCGTAATCCTGTTCGCGGTAGGAGCCGTGCCACTCGAAATTCAAAGGCGCATCGTCAACATCGCCACCGACGGCGGGCCGTATCGCAGTATCGCTTTATTGGCTCTGCTCTATGCGGCCATCGCTTTGATTGAGGGGGCCACCAAGCTCGTCCTCAACATTTATCGCAATTGGGTCAGTGAATCGGCGACACGGTGGCTGAGGTTCAATCTACTGGAGATCGTCGCCCTTTCTTCCGCGCCGACCTCACCGCAGAGCGAAGGCGTGCAACTCTCGATCATCGTTGCTGAAGCGGAACCAATCGGCAGCTTCGTCGGCGATGGAATGTCGCAGCCGCTTCTGCAGATCGGCATCCTGATAACTGTCATCGCCTATCTGATCTTCTTGCAGCCTGCGATGGCGCTCGTCGTTGCGATCGTCTTTCTTCCGCAGCTGTTTTTTGTGCCCGTCATGCAGAATGCCATCAATCGGAGAGTTGTACAGAAGACGTCAACAATGCGCGAAGTCAGTATCGCAATTGTCGACGCCGGTGGCGCATTCGACCGCAATGGCGAGCAACGCGAGAGGCTTCAAGACGTATTTGTCTTCAATATGGGAATATACAAAATAAAATTCACCATGAATTTTGCAATTAACTTGATGACACAGATTGGTTACATCGGAATACTTTCGCTGGGCGGATATTTCGTTGTGACAAAGGCTACCGAAATTGGAACGGTCATTGCTTTCCTTTCGGGTCTGTCAAAAATAGCAGCTCCCTGGGATGACCTCATCGATTGGTATCGCAACCTGCGCATCACACAGGTCAAATACGATCTGGTCAGGCGTGTGGCTCAAGGCATCCGTGAACCCAAATCCCGCCCTGCGGTGCAGCCCTAACGGAGGGACGAGCCTTCGTTGCGCGACAGATGTGGCGTGAATAGCGGAGCACCTTGGAAAGAGTCGAGCTTGGTCAATATGCTTGGCGACAGATCTGCCTCGGAAAGTGGGCCGACCAGTAGCATTGACCAGGATCAATGCTACTTTTGGCGCCTTCCGTGCATGCAGATGGCTACTTCGCGGGACGTCTCATCCCGTTGCTTCCAAAACACTGACAACGGCTGACTTGATCGGCCATTAATGCGGATCAATGTCGGGTGAGGTCGATTATCATAACGTTCCCGCCAGACAGGGGTCATAGAAGCGAAGGAGCATATCCATGTCTCAGACAAACCCGTATCCGTCGGTCGCCTATGTGCCAACAGACTGGCTTTGCCTGGATGGTTTGAAGACATTCATTTCCGTCGCACGGTTTCAAGCAGACGCTCTGACAACAATCCTCGAATTTCAGATCGATGCACTAAACCAGTTTTCCCTTCTTTGGGATGCTCCCTATTCGGAGCTTGTCGACGAACTCTATCTTGCCCCGAACAATGAGCTTGGTGAAGAAAGACACGAACTTTGCCCTATGCCCACAAGGGGCAGCCAAGGACCTGAACTTGACCTGCAGTGCCTGTCCGGTTGAACCCAGGCGAATAAAGGCAGGTATCGAACGAGTGCCGATCAGGCAGACCGGGACGACGTACAAGTTTGGGCCGCTCCAGTGCAACTCAAGCGCAACTTCGTGCGCCGTCGCGGCCCCGCACACCGCAATCCCTGGTGAACGCAGAAGCCGATGCGAGCCCTTCAGGATGAAGCGACTGCGGCGCTGGAATTCTCCTCAATTCAGGTGCAACCGCACGTTTGCGATGTGGTCCGGGCGTTCAGAACACTTGGGCCTCCGCCAGTCGATGGCAGACGACATGTCGGATACATCCATTGGCACGGAAAGCGTAGGTGCTGGCAGGTTTGGAGATTATCCGGGAGGTATTCGACAAAATGCCGCCGACAATTTATTCACCTTGATGACGACATCGACCTCGTCTCGCCCCAACGTGGAAACCGGCAGATCGCTGTTGCCGAGCAATGCAAGCGGATTATCCGTGCTCCTCGTCTTCCGCCATATCAAAAGCACGCCTCATCTTACGTAACACCGCCCTTCGCGCCCTGTCATCCGGCGCGCGATCGAGTTGGTCCCGCAGGTCAAGAACGAGGGATTGGAAATCATTGTGCCAGTCCTTGCGGCCCGCCCTTATGGGATCGATCCTTGGCGGCAGCAGCGCCTGGGCAATCGCCGACGCTCCTTCCGGGCCGAGGACAAAGCCTGAATCCAGACGAGGCTGGATGAGCGTCTCCTCCGGCAAGAAACCTGCCAGGCGTTCCTGGAGGCCGGCAAGCCCGGCTTCTTCGCCATGGACCAGAAAGACATCCCTCTTTATCGGTTGGCGCGCTCGCATCCATTCCGCCAACTCGCGACCGTCGGCATGGCCACTATAGATGTCCAGCTTTCGAATCCGGGCGCGCACGGTGATTTCTTCGCCCTGGATGCGGACGACCGATGCCCCATCCTGAAGAATCCGGCCAAGGGTACCAGCCGCCTGATAACCGACGAGGAGCACAGTGCCCTCGTCGCGCCAAAGCCAGTTTTTCAGTCGATGACGAATTCGGCCGGCTTCGCACATTCCGCTCGCTGCAATCACGATATGGAAGCCCTTTATAAAGTCGATCGCCTTTGACTGTTCGACTGTCTCCGTGAAGCGAACATTGTTTGCCCGCATTGCCTCAGACAACAACTTGCCGTTTTCAAGCTCTGCAGCATGTCTCGAGAAGACCTCGCTGGCGCGTGTCGCCAGCGGCGAATCGATCAGGATCGGATAGGTCTTGATTGCCCCAGAACGCATAAGGACGATAAGGTCCGTCAGAAGCTCTTGTGTCCGTTCCACCGCAAACGATGGCACGATAAGCGCTCCGTTGGGATGTTCTGCGGCGAGCACCTCGTCGCGTAGCTGTCGGCGGCGATCTTCATCCGTGACATCGTTGCGATCGACCGCACCGTATGTGCTTTCGCATATGACGTAATCCAGATCTCTGGGGCCGTCGGCGTCAAACTGCAGCAATTTATTGCGAGGACCAATGTCACCTGAGAAAAGCAGGCGCCGAGGAGACGTCGCAGTTTCGATCTCCATCTCGACCGACGCAGAGCCCAACAGATGACCGGCATCCCAAAACCGAAAACGAATGCCTTCGGCAGCTTTTTGCCACCTGCCCAACGGAACCTGACGAAACAAGGTAATCGTCCTCGCAGCATCGGCGGCGGTGTAGATGGGCGTGACAATATGCTTGCCGCGTCTCTGATTACGGCGGTTGAGATGTTCGACCTCGCTCTCTTGGATATGGGCCGCATCAGGAAGCATGACCGAACACAGATCGACGGTCGCCGGCGTTGCGAAGATTGGCCCGCCGTAGCCCATGCGGGAAAGCTTCGGCAACAGGCCGGAATGGTCGATATGCGCATGGGTCAGAATGACCGCGTCAATGTCGTTGGGCTCGAAGGGGAAGAGACGGTAGTTCAGTTCCTTTTCGGTCTTAGAGCCCTGAAACAGGCCGCAGTCGACAAGTATTCTTGCATCTGACGTCTCGATAAGTTGGCAAGATCCGGTCACCGCGCCGGCGGCACCGTGAAAGTGAATGGTGGGCTCCATCGGCATTTCACGGGCCTCCCGAGAGTTGAGAGCGGCTGCGTTCAACACGGTAGCCGCTTTTTGTAGTTGGTCGGCATGCCGGCCAGATTATCGCGCCAGCGTCGCCACAAGGATCGCCTTCGTTGCGTGCATGCGGTTTTCAGCCTGGTCGAGAACAATAGAAGCCTTTGATTCCAGAACATTCTGAGATGCGTCTGGCGAACCGGTTTCGTCGCCCCCTGACTTGCGCGTCTGATGACAAACAAAATCAGGCACGAAGCGCATGAACTTGCTATGCGGGTTGCCGGTCGCCTCAAGCGTCGCCATTCTGACGCCAAACGGAGTGAGAAGCTGAACTGCGCGGTCGGCTCGGGCGTTTTCCTCGTCGTGAGAAAACCAACGACTGGCATAGACGAAATCCGCATCAAGCACGCCGGCTGCAATGTCTTCCAGCACGGCAAACTTGCCACCGTTTTTCCATGCCTCGGCTTTGGCTCGATCGATAAATTGCTGATCCGGCCACAATTCCTTGGGCGACACGAGGCGGAAATCCATCCCCACCTTTGCGGCACCGATCGCCAGCGATCGAGCGCCGCTGACGCGACCGTTTCCTATCACCGACAACGTTACATCCGAGAGGTGCTTGTGGGTGAACTCACGCATGGTCTGAAAGTCGGCGACCACCTGGCAAGGGTCGCATTGCTGTGACAAAACATTGTAGACAGGAATACCCGCCCGTTCGGCAACCGCAGTCATGATGTCATGGGAAAGTCCGCAGCATTCGATTGCATCGAATATTCTTCCCAGCATCCCCGCCATTTGCCTGATCTCGCTGGACGGTTCTCTTGCAAATTGGTCTGGGCCGATGCAGATGACACGCGCGCCTTGATCGCAAGCCGCCACCTCAAATGCCGCACGCACGAACGGTAAGTTGCGCTCATACATGAATGCCAGGCTTCTGGTGCAAAGCTGCTTACGTTCACTGCCGCTGCGTTTTGCGACTTTCAGATCGCTGGCCAACTGCACAAGGAACCGCAACTCGCCTGGGGCGAGCGTGTCCACCGATAGTACGTTTCGGCCATGGAGATTGATCGACATGGCGCTCCTTACTCCGCTTTGCGAGCCGAATTTGGATCCTCGTCTGCCGTCGCGATCACGCCGTCAACGGCAGGTTCAACTAACCACAGTCTGTCACCATCGGCATTGATCGGGGTCAATGATCCTGCAGGCGGGTTGGCTGATCCTGTGTGGGGCTAAGCTGCAAACACCAGTGACTAACCGCTCGACAGATTTTGATGTTGCAGACATCTGCGCCTCTCCACAGGCGACATCTCGCGTTGGATTGCGGAGATCACATCAGGGAGACGATAATGGCAATGGCGTATCAAGTCGGGCCCATACAGCGACATCAGGTTGATTTGGCGTTCCGCTTAATCGAAGTCGTTGATTATCCGATCAATCTCGCGCACTGGCGAAACATTTGCGAACGCGGCTTCAACCGGCGATATGTTTCTTCCAGACTGGGTGACGTCATCACTGTCGAAAATGCACTTGGCTATATCCAAGGTGTCAGTGTTGCTCATCCGGGAAACGACCCGAACTACGGCCACATACTCGATGTGCCCGTTTTTATTGTCGCGACCGCTGCCGACACCGCAGGCGTCTCCAACGCACTTCTGGGTCATTTGAAGACGATGGCGCGAGCGGACAATTGCGGATATTTAATTGTCGCAAGTATCGGCCCACATGCATGGCCAGACAAAGGGTCTAGCCATCCCAAGGGCATCGTCATACCCGTGCCGGCATAACTATTGCCGAACCGGGCGGGCGCTGAAGAGGTATCCCACCCCCCGCACCGATTTGATCAGCGAGGGGTTTGCCGGATCTACTTCGATCTTTCGGCGCAACCGCGCAACCTGGGCATCGATAGTTCGGTCAAATGCTTCGAGGTTCCGACCCCGCGTGAGGTCCATCAACATCTCGCGCGCCATCACGCGACCGGGGTGTTTGACAAAAACGCACAGCATATCGAATTCGCCTGTTGTTAACCGAATCTCTTCTCCGGCACGCGACCAGAGCTCGCGCCGCGCCACATCCAGCTGCCAGCCTTCAAAGCAAAAAACCTCGCTCTCTCGGGCTTCAACATGGCCTTCGGTGACAGGACGCCTGCGACGCAGAGCAACCTTGATTCGTGCTAGTAATTCGCGAAGATGGAAAGGCTTGGCGATGTAGTCGTCGGCACCAAGTTCAAGGCCGACAACCCGATCGACCACATCGTTGCGTCCCGTCAGCATGATGAACGGAATGTCAGACCGGCTGCGAAGATCGCGAGCCAAGGCAAAGCCATCGGCATCGGGCAGGACCACGTCGAGAAGCACGATATCGATGCCGCCGCGCGTTAGGCAGTCGCGCATCGCACGACCATCGCCTGCTACACTGACTCGGAATCCTTGATCTTGAAGGTACCGATGGAGCATTTGGCGAATTTTTTCGTCATCATCGACAATAAGAACATGCTCCGGCTGCTTGCGTGAAAGCATTTTGAAGCACCTTGTCAGCGGCCAAATCAGGCGCGCAGTCACACTCTGTTACATATCCGCACAAAGTCTAGCACAGCTGTCGTCGGCTCGTCACGAGTACGGCTTCAACTCCTTGTCTCATCATAGGCGGAGGATGTCTGATGAACATGCAGCTTACGAGCGTGCATCTTGCAAAGCAGATCTCGACCGAAAATGCCCCGCTGGCCGCGACAGACCTGTCATCTCTGTTTATTCATCAACCGCGTGAACGGTTCGCGGCGGGTGCACCTATTTTCTGGGAGGGCGACCGGGCCACGCATGTCTACGAGGTTACCGATGGGATGTTGCGAGCAGTTCGATTGCTAAGCGATGGCCGTCGCATAATCGTTGGCTTTTTGCGGCCTGGCGATCTCCTTGGAGTGTCCTTCAGGGATCAGTATATCTACACCGTCGAAGCCGTGACAAAGGTCGAGTTGCGCCGGTTTCCGCGCCATCTTTTCGAGGGCGAGATCGCTCGCCAACCGATCTTGCGGGAACTGCTTTTTTCGAGACTCTGCGATGAAATGTCGGCGGCACAGGATCAGGCGGTGTTGCTGTCGCGAAGAAGCGCCGATGAAAAATTGGCAAGTTTTCTTCTCCGTATGGCGAGCCGTCGTATTGGACAGCATATGGCTGTCGATCTTCCAATGACAAGGCAGGATATCGCCGATTACCTCGGCATGACGATCGAGACTGTCTCGCGCACCACGACCAAACTTTCAAACAGCGGTATTGTCGCTACTCCGGACAGACATATCATTACGATCTTGAGGATGGATGCGCTGCGCTCGATCGCTGAGGGTGAGGAATGCGAGACTTGGTTTGCTCCCTCGACGTTTAAGATGCGCCGCCAGGCGGGGGATCCGCAAAACGCAATGGATGAACATGATCGACAACCGCATTGACGAAATCCTCAAGGTGTTCGACGACGCGAACGTCATTGTGCACGCAAGCGACGGGACGATCAGCCGTTGGAGCAGAGGATGCGAGCAGCTTTACGGCTGGTCGCGCAATGAGGCGAAGGGACAGATCGCGAGCGAATTGCTGAACACCTCGTTTCCGATCGCACTGGAGGTAATCCACGCCCACTTGGCATCATCAGGGGGGTGGAGCGGTGAACTGAGACATACGCACCGTGATTCCAGTTTCGTGTTCGTGGCAACACGCTGGGTGCGACTAGGACCGACTAACATGATCGTGCAGACAGACACCGACATTACCAGCCTGCGGAAAACGCAGTCGGAGCTAGCCGCCAGGGAAGCACATCTGCGGTCGATACTAGACACCGTGCCGGAAGCCATGGTGGTCATCGATGAAGATGCTAAAATCATATCGTTCAGCGCGGCGGCCGAAAGCCTGTTTGGATACACGGAAAAGGACGTTCGGGGCCTGAATGTCCGAATGCTGATGCCATCTCCCGATCGGGACGCACATGATCGCTATATCGAACACTATCTACGCACCGGCGAGCGTCGGATCATTGGCATCGGTCGCGTGGTGACGGGCCTGCGCCAGGATGGATCGAGCTTCCCGATGGAATTGTCCGTCGGCGAGGCGAATTCCGATGGCCAACGCATATTCACTGGCTTCATAAGAGACCTCACCAGCCGCCAGCGGACCGAAGAGGACCTCCGGCAAGCACAGAAGATGGAAGCCGTGGGTCAATTGACCGGGGGGTTGGCGCACGATTTCAACAACTTGCTGACGATCATCACTGGAAATCTGGAGATGCTCGAGGCCCGCGTCGGCGATGATAAACTGCTCGCTCTGTTGAGGGATGCCCAAGCCGCAGCGGATGACGGCGCAAAACTAACCGCGCAACTCCTGGCCTTTGGACGAAGGCAACCGCTCAATCCAACAATCGTCGACGTCGGCGAACTGGTTTCAGATTTCTCAAAATTGCTGGCTCGAACACTTGGCGAAACAGCCGAACTGCACACAGCAACCACAGGCGTCGGCAACGCGGCCCTCGTCGACGCTTCTCAACTTCAGAACGCTCTGTTGAATTTGGCGCTGAACGCGCGCGATGCCATGCCCAATGGTGGACGCGTCAGCATTGAGACATCCACTGCGACCCTCGACCGCGGCTATGTTCTTATGAACCCGCAAGCACGCATGGGTCAGTATATCCTCATCACCGTCACCGACACCGGCGTCGGCATGACTGACGAGGTAAGACAGCGCGCCTTCGAACCCTTCTTCACGACAAAAGCGGTTGGCGCTGGAACCGGGCTTGGGTTGAGCATGGTTTATGGCTTCGTCAAGCAATCAGGCGGCCATATCCAGCTAGATAGCGAACCTGGACGCGGCACCCGCGCTTGCCTGTATCTGCCGGCAGCCCCTAGGCAGAAGGACTCCATTGATGCTGAAGTCCCCGCGGCCGATGCCCTGCTTACCCAAGGACACGAGACAATTCTCGTGGTGGAGGACGAACCCCGCGTTCGCCGTGTGGCCGTCGCCCGTCTTCGTCAGGCGGGATACGGTATCGTTGAAGCAGCAGCCGGCGCCGAAGCGCTTAGCCTCCTGGCAAAGCATCCGGAGGTGGCGTTGCTTTTTACGGACGTTATCATTCCGGGTGGGATGACCGGTGACGAATTGGCACATCGCGCACGGTTGTTGCGGCCGGATATCAGGGTGCTCTTCACATCCGGCTACGCCGAGCCAACGATATCCGGCCGCCAACTGTCTGGCGATGAGGAATGGTTGGCGAAGCCTTATACAGCACGTGAACTGGAAAATAGGCTGCGCAAACTGCTGGACAGTTGAAGATGCTCACGCGGCCATAGCGAGTCTGACCTCTGCCGTTTTGAGCCGCGGCTCAACCGCTCCCAACTCTGGACGAAGGAAGACTATATTCGTCCTGATCGCCTGCCTGCCGACCTGTCATGGTGGCGATATCGATGCTGTAGAACACGTGTTTGTAGCCGGATGCGATCTCCGGAGTAGTCGGCTTCAGGCCGCCAGGCTCCCACCAGTTGGTGTGTTTTTCGAGCAGCAACCACGCATGAAGGTATTCCCGATGCCATTGACCTTCCGGTGAGAGTTCCTGAAAATGCCCATGGATCACGACGCTTCGCCATTGGCGCAGGCTAGCCATTTCTTCTACCAGAACACAGACCTTAGGATTGGTCCGCATCCATTCGATCTTCTTGCCCGGCATCGAGAAGCTGTAGAGACAATTTCCAGCCATCGCATAGTAGATCGGGACCACATAGGGATCGTTATCCACGCAGCAGGCAAGCCTTGCGAGGTGAGAAGCGCCGACAAGGCTGCTGCATTCGTGATGAGACATCTCTCTGACGAACATGGCCTTTCCTTTCCGAAAACCGCTCACCTCCAACCATGGCGATGGAAGCGAACGTTTGCATTGATGCCGCGCAATGACAGCACGACGGCGCCGGTATTCTTCCATGGACAGAACGCATAGTGAGGGACGAGCGCTATGAATGACCTCAGCCTTCGACAGGATATTATCGACGAACTCGAATATGAGCCCAGCATCGATGCCGCCTGTATCGGCGTTGCCGTCGACCACGGCATGGTGACATTGAGCGGCTATGTGCGAAGCTTCATGGAGAAACACACCGTTGAGCGGATTGTTCGCGGCATGCCGGGTGTAAGGGCCATTGCCCTGGAGCTTGAAGTTCGCCTGCCTGAACATCAGAGCAGGTCGGACGATGAGATCGCCAGCCGCGTGCTCGCTGTGCTTGCATGGGCTGCCACAGTGTCCAATCCACGGGATATCGAAGTGACGGTCAGGCGAGGGTTCGTGATCCTCAGGGGCATGGTCGATTGGCACTTCCAACGCACAGCCGCCGATGCCGCTGTGCGGCAGCTCGCCGGGGTGACGGGCTTGAGCAATCAGCTCGAGATCCTCCGGAGCGTCAACCGGTTTGCTATAGCGCGGGAGATCGAGGAGGCACTGAGACGAAACACCGAGATCGATGCTGACTATATCCGGATAGAGACCTCCGGCAGCCAAGTCACGTTGCGTGGCAGCGTACGGACGCTTCGCGAGCGCGCTTTGGCCGAGAGGGCAGCTTGGTCGGCCCGAGACGTCACCTTTGTTGAGGATCGACTGCTCGTCGACGACCAACGCGACGGTCTATCCACCTGAGCAAGCTATGCGGGAAGGGGATGCGATCCGTTGCAGTGAAGGGTCAATGAAATGCCGAAGAGGAGCGCGGGCATTCTCGCCTACAAGTTCGACCTAGGCTTGCCCCGCGTCTTGCTGGTGCATCCTGGTGGCCCCTTCTGGGGCAACCGCGACCGCGGCGCCTGGTCGATCCCTAAAGGCGAATATGGTGTTGACGAGGCAGCTGAAGATGCGGCACGGCGCGAATTCGAGGAGGAAACCGGCCGAGCTTTGACCGAGCCCCTATTTGGGCTTGGAGAGGTCCGCCAGAAAAGTGGCAAGATCATCGTGGCTTATGCCGCGGCCGTCGATTTCACAACGTCTCGCCTTCAAAGCAACGCTTTCGACCTGGAGTGGCCGCCGCGAAGTGGGCGCATCCAGCAATTTCCTGAGGTTGATCGAGCCGAATGGTTTGCGCTTGCCGAGGCCCGCGGTAAAATCAATGTTGGCCAGCTGCCTCTGCTTGATCGGCTCGAAAAAATGCTGACCTCTGGCGTTCGTCCTTGACCGCCGTCAAAACGTTGATCGCGTTTGGCCGTAAGATCACCGGCAAGAGGAACACAAGCGACGCTCCCAAGTCCAACACGGCGACAGATGCTGATCTGTGGTGCTGCCAAGGCGAATGCTGCCAACCAGGGAAGGACAATACCATGCAGGTCCTAAGCGACATCCAGGCAAACCTGACCACACGATCGGGGGTTCAGCTCCGCGTTCGGCAAGCGCTCCCTGCGGATGAAATGCTTGTCGCGGACTTCTTCGCCCATGTTACGCCGGAAGATCTCTCGTTCCGGTTCTTGTCCGGCATGAAGGAAGTCTCACACGAACGGCTACAGGCGATTACCTGCGCTGACGATCCGCGGTCCATCAATTTTCTGGCATTCTCACCCGCCGATGTGCTGGTGGCAGTTGGGGCTCTTGCGATCGATGAGAGCCTCCTGCGCGGAGAAGTCGCCCTCTCGGTGCGCGCCGACCACAAACACCTTGGCGTCAGTTGGACGTTGCTTTCCCACATTGCTCACTACGCGGAGCGCCGGGGCCTCAAGAGCATTGAATCGGTTGAAAGTCGTGCAAATCGCGCCGCGATCAAACTGGAGCGGGAGATGGGTTTCGAGATAACCCAGGTTCCCGATGACCCAACGTTGGTCCTCGTCAGGCGGGAGTTGCAGTCAGGCATCTAGACGCTCTCGTGCTTTCCTAGCATGCCCCGCTGGCCCCGCCCATTCAATCACAAAAGCGCGTACGCGACCGCGCCGGCACTACCGGCAAAGCCCGTGGCAATCACCAACTGGCCCCAATACGCGATCGGCGAAGCGATGGCGGCGAGCACCAGCCTGCCAAACGCATTCGCGACAAGCGCCACCAGGATCGCGGACGTGACGATGTCGGCACTTGCGGAATGGCCGAGCAGGCGAAGGGTGCTTAGTACCGATACGTCGGCATCAAGAAGAGCCGATAGGGCCGAGACCACGAGTATCCCGGCATTGCCGGCGCGATTGGCCAAGGCTGCACTGAGCGTCATCGTGATCGCAAACAGTGCGGCGAACATCAAAAGCGGTGGTAGGTTGAAGGGATTGTTGGCAGCGACATGAGAGCCCTCTGTCAGATTGCCTCTGACCAGCAAAGCGGTGCCGCAGAGTGCAAAAGCCAGAGCTGCAGCAGACACGGGCGCAAGCAATCCAGCAGCGAGCGACGGCGCCAGGATAAGCACCAAAACGAACACACGCAGGAGCGACACGGTCGCTGCCAGCATTGCAGCCCCCGCCAAGGGCAACGGCTGCTCGCCGCCGGCCGCCTTCTGCCCGAAGCTGACCGTTACCGCTGTCGATGAGACGAGCGCGCCGGCGAGGCTGCTGACGATCAGACCCTTTGTCGTCCCCAGCAAACGGACCGCAATGTATCCGACGTAGGAAATCGCCGCACTTAGAACCGTGAAGAACCAGACTGCATGCGGATTGAGGCCACCCCATGGATCGATCGGTCGGTCCGGAAGCAGAGGCAGAATGATGGCCGTCATGACGGCGAGCAACAGCGCCGAACGCAGTTCCGCCCACGTCAGGCGCTGCAGCAAGCCATGCAATACGTCGCGGCTGGACAGAACTGCGGCCAACGCTGCCCCACCCGCGGCAGCAGATCGGTAGTCGCCAGAGACTGCCAGGCCGCCGAGGGCAAAGACGCACATCCCAGCAACGACCCCGGTCACACTATAATTCCTATCGTGTCTGGCTTCTCTGACCTTGAACCAGGAAAGACTGAACGCGAATCCGATAAAGCCGGCGGCAAAGATGATCCCCCGATCGTGCTCTTGCGACAAGGCCGCAAAGACACCACCGAGCAATCCGGCTATGCCGTAGGTGCGGATTCCCGCTGTGCGGCTTCCGGCCGGCGCGTCCCGTTCGCGCCATCCCCGTTCCAGGCCGACAAGCAAGCCAATCGCCAAGGCGATACCGAGCCGAAAGATAAGCTCTTCCATCTTAATCCACCCGAACGAATTCAATTGCGGCCAAGCTTTGTCACAGCGCAAGCACGGCGCCCAAGGGGCGATGTTCAGGACGAGCGGTTCCTCCCACCATGCAAATCGGCACCTGCCCAGGTACCTTAACCCACTGTCGTGGACCTCTGTTGACGCTGATCAATGCGCACGTCCTGCCCACGGCTAGATTTGACGACATTGGCCCTTGGGCAAACCATTGGGAGAAACTGCGATGACTTATAAAACAATTCTCGCTGTTTTCAGCATTCATCACAAGGAGCAGAGCCTGCGCTCTGCAGCCGAGATTTGCGCCTCCGTCGGCGCCCATCTTTCACTGTTGATTGTCAAACTCGCGTCACCTCCGCCAATTGGCGAATATGCAGCTGCTGTGTCCGTCGATTGGCTCGATGAAAGGCAGCGCGATATCGTCAGGCTTGAGACATGTGTGGAAAAGGCAAAAGCGATCCTGGATCAGACGGGAATATCCTTCGACGTCGCCACGATGTACACAGAAGTTGCCTGGGCAGACGACGAAATCGGAGAGAGGGCGCGCTATTGCGATCTCACGCTTGTCGGCGATGGGCTGATGGCCGATCCGGAACTACGCTCCCGCACACTCGACGGAGCGTTGTTTCGTTCCGCACGTCCAGTACTGATCGTGCCCAGAGGCAAAACCGCGACACTTACTCCGAAAAAAGTCGTGCTGGCTTGGGATTCGGGTTTCGAGGCGGCTCGGGCGGCCCGCGAGGCAATGGGCATTCTGGCAGGCGCAGATGACGTGCAGGTCACGATGGTCGATCCGCGCGCCAGCTACGGTCGCAATGGCGAAGAACCCGGCGCCGACATCGCGGCATACCTTGTTCGCCATGGCGTCTCGGTCGCCGTCGAGCGGTTGCCAAGCGAGGGACGCAGCATTGACGAAGTGCTGAACCGATACGCGCGGGACGCCTCGGCAGAGCTGATGGTGATGGGCGCCTATGGCCATTCGCGAATGCGCGAGCGGGTTTTTGGCGGGGTAACCCGCTCGATGCTCGAGACCGCGTCAGTGCCGGTTCTCATGGTACATTGAACAACTGCTTCGAAGCCTGCTGCTTGGTGGGCGCTTGGCCTGCTGTTCGGCATCGAGCGGTCAACCGGGGCTGCCGCGCCGGTACTCTATTGCGGCACAATCGCCTGAGCCTCGGAATGGACAGCGGGAGGTGCGGATTGCATGAGAGCGGGTTTCTTCCACCTTGCATTTCTGGCGGTCGCTCTAACCGGCATGCTTGCCGGCTTACTGGTAAAATACTTCGGCTGGCCGCTGGCACCCGAGCTCATTTGGAGCGCCGCGACAGTTCCGGTCGTCGCAGCGCTCGCAATCACGATTGTGCGCGATTTCCTGGTCGGACGGATGGGTGTGGACGCCATAGCGCTCGTTGCGATGATAGCTTCTATCGCCATGGGGCAGCCACTCGCGGGTGTGGTGGTCGCCATGATGTATACTGGCGGCAACCTGCTGGAAGATTACGCACGCGGCAAAGCCGAACGCGACCTGAGGTCGCTTCGTGATCGAACGCCCCGCATTGCCCACAAGGTCGCTGAGGGCGAAGTAACGGACATTGCGGCTGGAGAGATCGTCGTAGGTGACGACTTGCTGGTAAGAGCCGGCGAGTTGTTGCCCGTAGACGGACACCTTCTTAATGAACGGGCCAAGCTTGACGAGTCCGCCGTGACCGGCGAGCCTTTGCCGGAAATTCGGCGGAAGGGTGAACACCTTAGAAGCGGCACCGTCAATGCCGGCGAGGCGTTCCACTATCGAGCGTCTGCCCCGGCCAGTAAGAGCACCTATGCCGGCATTGTCCGCATGGTCGAAGAGGCACAGACCGCCAAGGCACCGTTCATCCGAATAGCCGATCGTTTCGCCCTGCTGCTTTTGCCAGCGACGCTTCTCGTTGCAGGTCTTGCGTGGTGGCTATCGGGTGATCGCATCAGGGCACTCGCCGTGCTCGTTGTTGCCACTCCCTGCCCGCTCATTCTCGCCGCACCCGTTGCCTTCATCGGCGGCGTCTCGCGCGCCGCACGCGCGGGCGTCCTGATGAAAGGAAGCGCCGCGCTCGAGGCGCTTGCCCTTGTCCGCACCGCCATTTTCGACAAGACAGGAACATTGACCGAAGGTGGGGCACGCATCACTTTTTTCGAAACGGCGCCAAATGGTGACGCCGAAGACATCTTGCGCCTTCTCGCATCCCTCGAGCAGGCCTCACACCATGTTCTGGCCGAGACCATCGTTGCCTTGGCGCGAGCAAAGGGAATGCCACTGTCATCGCCGACAGATGTCCAGGAGTTTCGCGGCTCCGGATTGGAGGGCATTGTCGATGGTAAGCATGTGCGTGCCGGGTCGCGTGCGCTTGTCCTTGGAGACGGAGAGCCACCGGCATGGGCCTGTTCGGTTGCATTGGCTAGGGAAGGCAGTTCGGGACTCACAATCTATGTGTCGGTGGACGGTCGGATCGTTGCATTCCTCGTTTTGGCGGACGCAATCCGCCTTGAGGCGCCGGCCGCATTGGCTCAGCTTCATGAAGCCGGCATTTCGCGTATCATCATGGTCACCGGCGATGACGCCGAGACCGCCAGCGTCGTCGGATCTTCCCTTGGGATCGACGAGGTCTATGCCGATCGTAGTCCGGCCGAAAAGCTTGCAGCCGTTACGGCCGAACAGCGTCGCCAGCCGACGATGATGGTGGGTGACGGGATCAATGATGCGCCGGCACTGGCTGCGGCTGATATTGGCATCGCCCTGGGTGCCCGCGGGGCGACCGCCTCGTCAGAAGCTGCGGATGTCGTGATCCTGGTCGATCGGATTGATCGCGTACCTCATGCTGTCATGATCGCACGGCGTACAAGGCGAATCGCCTTGCAAAGCATCGTTGTCGGTCTGGCTTTGTCGGGGATCGCGATGGTCTTTGCGGCTTTTGGATACATAACTCCGGTCGCCGGCGCCCTTTTGCAGGAAGGGATAGACATCGCAGTGATCGTCAACGCTTTGCGAGCCTTGAGCGGGCCGTCCACCGAAGGATCGGCCTCGCCTGCCACGGCAATTTCGTAAGTGCATATTTTCGGGAAGGTGGCGAGGATTGCCTATCGGGCTTCGGTCTATGCCATCGCCTTGTCTCAAAACCTGATCACGACACGCTGACCACTACCCGCCCTATTTTCGATCGTAAGGCGCAGCCCCTAGACGTCGGAAAACCCTATCGTGGTTCGGATATTGACGCCTCCGGTGGGACCGCGTGCAACCAGATCAGAACGGTGAACGCCGGCTTGACAGTCGCGTGAATATCGCCGAACTCGTCAGCAATATAAGCCGCTACAGCCCACTTGCGGGAACTGCCAGAAGCATGAAGTGGAACAAGGTGAGCATCGCCTGCACTGCCATTTCAAAGGGTTGCCGCCTGTTTGGGCGCGCCGACACTACGCGCACCAGTATCTGCAGGATTACCAGCGCAAGGATGACAAGGCCGCCCCAGAAGTGTGCGCTCGCGAGCATGTCGAACTCCGGACGATTTTGTATCACCACGACGTATGCCAGTCTCCCTGTCGTCGTGCTATTTCCTATATATCAGGACAGGGATGGTCGAATGCGTAAGAACCTTGGCGGCGACGCTGCCGATGATCAATGCGCCGACACCGCTTCGGCCGTGCGAAGCCATCATGATGAGATCGGCGCCGATATCCTCCGCTTTCCTGATGATCTCGAGGTAAACCTCGTGCGCGATGGAATGATCGGTCACGCAGCGAACGCCGGCCGCTTCGGCCCTAGTCCGAGCGGCGCAAAGCGTCTCGGCAGCATGCACCTCGGAAAGCGCCTCATATTGCGCGCGGGTGTTGCTGACCTGCTCCGCATCCAGAGAAACGAGGTGAAAAGGTTCCGTCACGATAAAGATGGTGATGTTCGCGCCCACTTCCTTTGCGAATGTGATGGCGGCATCCACGGCCAGCGTCGCGAGCGGTGAGCCGTCGGTGGGTATGAGGATGTTGCTGAACATGAAAGCCTCCCGATTGAAATCGGAATCAAAGTAGCCGCATCGCCCTCAGCCACATTGACCCAGATCAATTAATTTAGCTTTTGCTAATCTATCCAATGAACAAAAAAAATAAAACGAATGACCAGCTTCGGTCATGGGGGTGAGTTTGGCCGACAGCGACAGAACTTCCGAAAAATGTCGTTTTCCGACGTCCCGTTTGTCGGTTCACAACTTAGACAATTCAACTCACTGAGAGGGAAGCAAGGACTTTTCCCTGTCCGCCTGATCGTGCAGCCGATCGAAATAGACGAGCGCCATCGGGTGTATCTGGATGGAGTTGGTGATCACAAATTCCATGCATGCAAGGCCGACACCGTCTGCGGGCAACCTCCACCAGCGCGACGCGGACTTCGGATCGGCGAGCTTCAGCATACTTTCGTCCGCGTCTCAGGAATGTCGGCAGGGTTATCGTTTCGGCGTTGAACTGCGCTCGCCCCGCGTAGATCAAGCCTCATCGCCTTCGGCACGGGATACCGACCATCTTGTCGGCAGCAGCCTGCTCTGGACGGCGGCTTGTGCGAGGCGAAGCGTGCGTTGCTCATGCTGATTTCCACGGAAGGATCACCATCAATCGATTGGAAGTACATCCCTCAAGCGAGCAGCATCGCTCGTCGTCAAACGACGAGATTGAGATCGGTTTGGGCCGCGCATTTTTGACGCGCATCAATGCACGTTTCTCTGGATGTGGCGTCATAGATCGATAGCCGAGTGACTACCCGCTCGAGGGAAATGGAAGACCACAGGGCTCGCGCCTCGGCGGTCGCGGCCTGTTTATCCGAAGGAGAACCAGTCATGGCTGAACCAGCAACCCGAGTACCCACCAAACCAGAAGAAAAAGCGATCAAGCGCGGTACCGAAGCATGGCTTCCGTTTGAGAGCCTTCGGGCCGAAATCGACCGACTATTCGACGATTTTCCCCCGAACTTCTGGAGCCGCCCTCGTGGAGTCGGCCTCAGCCGTCGAGCGCCGCTTCTGTCCAACTGGGCGGTCGCTCCCGCCGTCGACCTGATCGAAAAGGAAAACAACTACGAGATGACCGCCGAACTTCCGGGAATGGAGGAAAAGGACGTTGAGGTCAGCGTTTCGAACGGGACCTTGACGATCCGCGGCGAGAAGCAGGAAGCGAAGGAGGAGAAGGAGAAGGAATACGTTCTGTCGGAACGACGATTTGGCTCGTTCCGCCGCACGTTCAAGATTCCCGAGGACGTCAAGACCGACGACATCGCCGCCACCTTCTCGAAAGGCGTTCTGACGCTAACGCTGCCGAAAGCCGAGGAAGCACGGCAGGACGAGCGCAAGATCCAGATAAACACAGACTGACAGCGAACTCTCGCTCCACAAACGCGCGAGTGCGTTTGCGGACGGCGGCGCACCAAATGGAGGAAACCGATGTCTTTCAAGACCATTCTCAACGTGACCGGCGTGTCTGAGATCGATCAGGATCTTCAAGTCGCGATGGACCTCTGCAGTCAAGTGGGCGCCCATCTCAGCGTTTTTCTTGCTGTGATGGCACCCCAACCGACCGGGCGCTATGCAACGCTGGCGCCGAGCTGGCTGGAACAGCGAGAGCGCAACCTGCAGGAACTCGCGGAACGGGTAGGCAACGTCCGCGGCCGCATTGCCAAAACGGAACTGTCGTTTGACGTGGATAGCGTCTATGCGGAGGTGGCCGGAGCCAGCTATGCCATCGGCCAGCGGGCGCTTTATGCGGACCTGCTTCTGGTCGGCCCGGCTGTCTTTGGGAACGAGGATCTGAAGTCGCAGATCGTCAACGGCAGCCTCTTTCAGGCGCAGCGTCCCGTCCTCTTCGTCCCACCCGGCAGCAAAGCGACCTTGCAACCGAGAACGGTCCTGCTGGCATGGGACTCCCGCCCGAGCGCGACCCATGCTGCCCGAGACGCACTCGAAATGATGAAGGCGGCGGAATCGGTTCACGTCACCATGGTCGATCCGGTTTTAGCGCAGACGGCAAGCGGGGAGGAACCAGGGGCCGACGTAGCTGCCTACCTCGCCCGCCACGGTATCAACGTGTCGGTCGAGAACCTGCCGAGCTCGGGACGAGCCGTGCCTGACGTGCTGCAACAGCACGCGGTGGACATCGACGCCGACATGATTGTCATGGGCGCCTATGGCCATTCCCGGCTGCTGGAGCTTCTCCTTGGAGGCGTCACGAAATCGACGCTCAAGCACGCGAAGTCACCCGTCTTCATGGCGCATTGAAGCGATTGGGGACCTGCTCGTGGCAGGACGGGATTATCCTTTGGTCGAGGCGGACAAGCCCGGACTGGGTTTCGGTCGAACGGAGGTGCCCGCGCTCGGCCGATGGCAAAACCGACGCAAGTGGAACGTGCTGCCGGCAAGAAAGAGGATGGCACCTGGCAATGACCCGAACACTCCGCATTCTAAGTGGCACTGCCGTTGCCGTCGCGGTGTTAGTCAGTAGCGCGAGCGTTGCCAGCGATCGTGTCGACGGGCGACGCATAGCACAGCGCTGGTGCAGCGGGTGTCACGTCGTGGCATCCGAGCAACGTCAAGGTTCGGACACTGTTCCAACATTCGCACAGATCGCCGAAGCTGAGCGCTTCGATGAGGCCACCCTTGCAACGTTCCTGGCGGCACCGCACCATTCCCGAATGCCCAACCTTTCGCTCACTCGCTCCGAGATTGCCGATCTTGTCGCCTATATCGCGGCGCAACGACATTGACTCGGCCATTGCTCATCTCAGCGACTGTCGATCTATCGGTTAGTCCGTCCCGGGTAGCGCGCGGTCGCCTTGTCGGCATGTTGAACTTACAGCACGGTCATCACGCTATATCTGGCCTACCTCGGTTTCGCAGGTTCGTTGACGGGTGTCCTGCTGGCGCGCGCCTCGCGTGCCATGTAGTGAAATACCGGACCTCGGGTCTGAACCCTCGTCATTGCGGACGTAGCAAGCTCCTCGCCGATAACGATGTTGAAGCCGACTGGGCCGACGCCGACCTCGACATTCTCGCGTCGGGCAGCCTGATCCAGCTCACCAGCCACCGTTGCGTCGCGCGGATCATTTCGAAGTCACGGCAGGCGAGCCGCGCTCTGGCCCTCCGGTGGCGGCGCGGAGGGCGAATTGGCCGCATGTGATGGCTTGAAATTGCCTTCTGTGGGCCTACCTACCATCGCGTTGCCTACCTTGGAGGAGCGCAGCCATGGAACTTACCGTGGTGCCCATCGTCAAGCCGGACGCCGCCAACTTCATTTTTGGCCAGTCGCATTTCATCAAGACGGTGGAAGATCTCCACGAGGCGTTGGTGGGCGCGGTTCCAGGCATCCGCTTCGGGCTGGCCTTCTGCGAGGCCTCCGGTAAGCGGCTGGTGCGTTGGTCGGGTAATGACGAAGCCGTGCTTGCCCTGGCACGTGACAACGCATTGGCCATTGGCGCCGGCCACACTTTCCTGATCTTCCTCGGCGACGGATTCTTTCCCGTCAACGTGCTGGCTGCGGTGCGTGCGGTGCCAGAGGTCTGTCGCATCTATTGTGCGACTGCCAACCCGACACAGGTGATCGTCGCGCAAACTGAACTGGGCCGCGGCGTGCTCGGCGTGGTGGATGGCGCCTCACCGCTGGGCGTCGAAACCGATGCGGACATTGCGTGGCGGAAAGACCTGCTCCGAAAGATCGGCTACAAGCTGTAGTGGCTGGACAAAGCCGGCGCCTGCGGTGCCAAGGGAATTCGAGACTGCCGGATGCGGAGGGCGACAAACCGTCGGGAATGAAGTTCAATTTACGACCCTGCATCAGAATGCCAACTCGATATTGGAAACCGTATTATCGATTGCAAAAACAAGGGGCTGGTTGTCACCACGGCCCTCGTTTTTTGAGCGCAACGACAAACGGTGAGCAATTGTTTTCACTACGATGCAGGCATTGCGCCAGCTACACAGGCGCGGCGGAGCCGCGTGTGGGGACGTTTGCGAACGGACGGATCCGGCTCTCCAGACCTTCTTATGGTCCGCATGCCGGCAAAAAACGCCGGTTTCCAGGCCTCATTGATCGCGCATGAAGGCCTGCATCTCCTCGGGCGTCACCTTGCCGTCCTTGTTCGCATCGACCGTCTCGAAGATCCTCTTGTGGATCGTTGTGACTTCGTCGAACGACAGGGCGCCGTCGCCATCAACATCGGCAACGGCAAACATGATCTTCATCATGTGGCCTTGCATCATGTTTTGGCGCATGCCACCCATCATGCCGCGCTGCCTCCCCCCCATCATCTCGCCAGGCATCATCTCAGAGTAACCCGGCCGCGCATCTTGTTTCTCGGCGGGGGCTGTTTGGGCCAATGATGGCGTGGGGCTGTTTGCTAGGAGCGTGGCGCCAATCGCCACATATGCAAGTTTTGCTGTAGTCATGTTCGTTCTCCTTTCGAGAAGCAGGAGATCCGAGGCAAGGCACGGGTTTGCGTCCGCGCTTTGGCGCTCAAGTGCAGTCGTATGAACATGCGACAAACTACCAATAGGGCGGACCGGTTTCCTTGCGCCACGTCAATTGGAGCACGACATTTATCCGATGGGCATGATCGCAGGTTCAAGGATCGAAATTCACAGACCGCCCCTCCACTTCGACGCAAAGCCGATGCCAAGACCGGCCGACACCAGTGACACCGGCGAGAAGGTGTCGTCACAGGTGTGTAAATGACGTCCTTCGAAAGATTGTGCTCCTCGAACTTCTCGGCGCAATAGCGCTCGGCTGTATAATCGCATTCCGTTCGTCAATGGCGCGCAGGCCCGATCGAACACGACGGTCCATAAATGGACGCTCAGCGAGGCTTGAAACGTCGATGGTGAGGTTGAGAGCGATAACGAGAACGGACATCGATAACGTCGTGGACTGCGTAGGCGGTTCCAGCCTCACACGCGACACGGAGCACAGTGCTGACACCGCCGCCTGCGCCCTCTCCCGCAGCGTACCAAGCTGAGGCTCGCCTGAGATTTTTTGGTTCAGAAGAATAGAAATTATGCCCGGCTGTCGGTCGCAAGTATCGTAAAACCAGTTTGCGGAAATCCATCCGGAACGCGACCAGAGAGCCTACATTGATCGGCATCAAGGATGCCGATGCCAAGTCTGCGTGGCCGCAGCCGCGCTGTCCGTATTATCCGGCGCCTTGGCGCTCGCCGCGACGTCAGCGCAGGTTTCGAAGTACGCTTGCAGTCCTTTGACCAGTATCAATACATTCCGCCTCAGTTGTGGGAGACTTGCTGAACCGGAGGGACGATGATGATCAAACACGTTCTTGTTGCAACAGACGGCTCCGATACGGCTTGGAAAGCCGTGGAGATGGCAGCCAACATCGCAAGGGGTCCGGGCGCGCGCTTTACTATCCTTCACGTCATATTGAACGCCGTGAGGGCCGAGGAAGCAAGCCAACTTGCACGAGCCGAGCATATGGTGCGGCGTGTCTCGGCGATCACGATGCCTGGGCAAGAGCGCGCCCTCTCCTCGAGGCACGATTTATTCAAAAGTTCGCAAGGCGGCATTGGCGAGACGAGGTCGGTGCTCGGAGAACGCATTGTCGAGAATGCGGCGGAACGTGCACGAACTCTTGGCGTCAACGACGTGCACACGCGGGTCGAACCTGGCGACTATGCTGAGACCATTCTCGCCGTAGCGGACGAGATTGGTGCAGACATGATCGTCGTCGGCAGCCGTGGGCTGGGAAGGTTAGCCGGGATGCTGCTTGGAAGCGTCTCGCAGAAGGTCGCACAACAGGCGCTTTGCTCGGTCACGATAGTGCGGTGAACTCACCCGCCAGCGTGAGATCAGCCGTGGACAACACAAATCGCGCTTCGGACCCGCTGACCTTCCGCGGCGTCGTTGATGCCAACGATCGCGAGGGGCCGAGCCCGGCGGCTTGAGTGCGGCCAGCATCGCTTCCGTTCCCGGCTGAGGATCAGACCATGATGGCGTGGTGGCGGCAAGTGTGGCGGGCAAGGTGGCCAGCTACAGACCGAGGCGCCCGCCAGTGGCAGGGCAATCAGTACCGATCCGGCTCGGATGAGCACATGGACATCAGCCGCTCCTATCGGGCGTGCAAGTCTGCCTATTGGCATGAGCAAGTCCATTGCGAAGACCGCTTCCGTAACAAGCGTCGCGCGCCGCTCAAGGTCATGGGCGAAGTCACGGCGCGGCATGTCCACGCTTATCGATTTCCATCAATGGCGTGATGACGGCCTATTTCGAACGAGTGCGAGGCGGATGCGCAACAGTTCCGTAAGACCGTATGTCCGTCTTCGTCCCTGAGGTGGCTCGCCCTGCACTGGTCTTCCGAGGGCTGCTCGGGTGGGCCAAGCCGATCCTCACCACAGGAGGACGAGCCGTGCGCCCCAGTTAATCCGAGGCGGTTCCGATCGATTCACTATGCGATATTCGAAGCACAGAACCTCCCCCGCATCGACGTAGACATAACGGCGAAACGAACGCACCCTTCCGTTGACTATCAAAATCCGGCTTCGGCTTTTCGCGGGCAATGCCCTCGATGCTGCGCGAGCTCGTTGTGAGTGCGCGGTGAATGGCTCTATCTTTTTGCACCGTCGCCCGACGCTCGGGTGCGCTTCCGCGCGACAGCTAAGAGCCGAAGATCGGCAACAACTGGTGTAAATCTCGACATTACTTTGCTGGTTGTCGCCAAGTCGACCAAGGACAACTTTCGACATCAAACCGCCGTTCGCGTGACTTTGCGCAATTCCGATAATCGTCTTTTCGTAAAATGCGCACTCCGATGCGCAGTGGCGCACGGCGCCTGAGGGCTGTCTCGTCCATTTCCCGAAATTCGAGAGAATGACAGGGAACGGACAGAACCGGCCTCGTACGTTCGGCGCACAGCAGCATCACCGTCTAGACCTCATGAACTGCTGAACTGCACCATTCAAAAAGGAGAATTCCGCGTGCGATACCTCCAGAACACATTTGCCGCCTTTGCCATCGTCTGTCTTGCAACGCCTGCATTCGCAGCAACCATGGTCAAGGTCACCGAGGGTGGTGAAGGTGGTGGCCCGATGGCCCTGACTCTCGACCAGGCCACGATCAAGGCCGGTGAGACGACATTTCTCGTCCACAACGACGCCATGACTGAAGAGCATGAGATGGTGCTTGTGAAGCTGAAGTCAGCCGATCAGAAGATTGCCATTGATGCCGCCAAGGGACGGGTCAACGAGGAGAAGCTCCAAAGCTTGGGCGAAGTCTCCGAGCTGAAGCCGGGAGCCAATGGCCAGTTAAAGGCGAAACTCGCGCCGGGCTCCTACGTACTTCTCTGCAACATCAAGGGCCATTTCGAAGCCGGCATGCAAGCCAGGTTGACGGTCACGAAATAACTCGGCCCTTGTTGGCCAGAGAGCTTACTTCGATCTCGGAGATTGCGAAATGTTCGTCTCCGAGATCAGGTACAGCAATAGGCGCATTTGTCTGTTGCAAACACGAATCTCATTTTCCCTACCGCAAGCCTTGCCACTTGGCGCTTCAGCATGTCCATGGCTCCGGCCAAGGAACGCGCGCAGTCCCAGCAGCGCCGGTGACCGGCCATCTGCATGTGCACGATAGCTTCGGCCTGCCCTATTCGATGAAGCGTTTCTATCATCCGGCCGAGGCAGCCGCGCTCGGTATCGGCGACCTTCATCTGCCGATCGGCTGGGGCGACTCCCATGGGCCGGACACGACGCCGATTTGCAGACCAGCAACCAGCCTGCCTCGAAACGGTAAGGCATCTTGCCGCATTGCGCGCCTGACCGACCTACTGGCAGCCGACACTCCGCTGTCTCAAACGCCTTATTGCCAAAGGGAGGCGGCGGTGATCGTCGTAGTGAAGACCGCCGCACCCCAGCGATGTGACTGCCGCCCCGTCCAAGCAGCAGTAAGTGCTCCAGGGATACACTGCCAGCCACGGGTGG
Organism: Ensifer sp. 1H6; assembly: GCF_001976035.1. Taxonomy (NCBI): domain Bacteria; kingdom Pseudomonadati; phylum Pseudomonadota; class Alphaproteobacteria; order Hyphomicrobiales; family Rhizobiaceae; genus Ensifer; species Ensifer sp. 1H6. The sequence continues at coordinate 50,011 of NZ_MOAI01000018.1, forward strand.
CTGTGGAAGAGCGTTCTGAGCCGCTTCTAGTGGGAAGTCGTCCATCTAGAAGACGGCCCATCGGAGTGCCCGCCCAACCGACGCCGGAGGCTGAGGTAAATTCGGACACAGCGCACCGACTGCAAGTCCGGCCAACTGATGTCGTCGGTCACCGCTTGCGGACAAACTCGGTGCGCAGGACCAGTCCCTTGATCGCGTCGTGCCGGCAGTCGATCTCTTCCGGGTTGTTGGTGAGCCGGATCGACCTGATGATTGTGCCCTGCTTGAGGGTCTGGCCGGCCCCCTTCACCTTGAGGTCTTTGATAAGGACCACAGAGTCTCCGTCGGTAAGAAGATTACCGGACGCATCGCGAACCTCCGCAGCTTTCGCGGCCTCCGCGGCGATTTCCGATGCCAGCCGCCATTCGCCGGTCGCCTCGTCGTAAACGTAGTCATCGCCCTGGTCGCTCATGTTCGCTCCGCTGTAGTACCCTGCTTGTCTTGATCGCATCGCCGTGATGCTCTCGGCATCGGCTGCTAAACTCATATGTGCCTCTATCCCTGTCACCGCGCGAAAGCAAATCGCGGTTTAGCGCCGGAGGCGAACCCAGCGAACGAGCCGTTGAGATAGTTCTCTGGCGCATCGTCGGTGTCTCAGGATTTAGGCTTGAAACATGAACTTCAATGCGTCACTAATTTAGATTAACGGCTATGGAACAAATCTGAATGATCACAGCTGCACAGATGCGTGCCGCTCGTGCCCTTGCCGGCATCGACCAAAAGATGCTTGCAGAGAAGGCCGGCGTGTCAGTACCGACGATCCAGCGCATGGAGGCCAGCGAGGGCATTGTGCGTGGCGTGGTCGAAACGTTGACGCGAGTGATCGAAGCGCTCAATGCCTGCGGCGTAGAGCTGATCGGCGACAACCAGCCGAGTGAGCGCGGCGGGCGCGGTGTCCGCCTAGTCCAGCCGGGTCCATCCGTCGATGCGAAGAGGTGAAACGCGGAGTTCTCTCCAACGGCGGCAATCGCCGACCGTGACGTCGACGTCCCGTCGCCTATAACGAAGGCCGGAATAACAAATGGGGATATCGCGGCAAACGCAGACGGTATTAACGGCCCGCAGGCCGAACTCGGCACAATTTTCTGCCCCAACATTCTGGGAATTGTTCACACCCAAACTCGTCACCGTGCTTCGCGAGGGGTATGGCTGGTCGCAATTTCGCAGCGACGCGGTCGCCGGGCTTACCGTGGCGATCGTGGCCTTGCCGCTTTCCATGGCGATTGCCATTGCTTCGGGCGTCTCCCCCGAACGCGGCCTCTTCACCGCGATTGTCGGCGGCTTCCTGATATCCGCTCTCGGCGGCAGCCGTTTCCAGATCGGTGGACCAGCAGGTGCCTTCATCGTGCTCGTGGCGGCGACGGTACACAGCCACGGGCTGGAAGGCCTGCTTCTTGCGACAATGATATCAGGTGTCTTCATGCTGACCGCCGGCTATATGCGGCTCGGCACCTATATCAAATTTATCCCCTATCCGGTGACCATCGGGTTTACCGCCGGTATCGCCGTCATCATCTTCGCCAGCCAGATCAAAGAACTGTTCGGGCTGAGATTGTCGGGCGCGGAACCGGGTGAACTTTTGGCGAAGCTGGCCACACTGACCGCCGCAGCGCCCACGTTCAATTCTTCAGCGCTTGCCGTGGCAATACTGACGATCGGCACTATCCTCGCCCTGAAACGTTTACGGCCGCGCTGGCCAGGCATGCTGCTGGCCGTCGCCGCCGCCGCGCTCGTCGCGGCAGTCTTCTCCTTGCCTGTGGACACAATTGGGACTCGCTTCGGCGGCATTCCGCGCGGCCTGCCGCTGCCCTCATTTCCCGCGATGAGCAACGAACTTTTGCTTGCCGTTTTGCCAAATGCTGTTGCCTTCGCCTTGCTCGGTTCAATCGAGTCGCTGCTTTCGGCGGTCGTTGCCGATGGCATGACAGGACGACGTCACCGTTCCAATTGCGAACTTGTAGCGCAGGGCTTGGCCAATATAGCCTCGGCGCTGTTTGGCGGCATCTGTGCGACCGGCACGATCGCGCGCACGGCGACCAATGTCCGTGCCGGCGCGCATGGCCCCATCTCTGGGATGCTACATGCCTTGTTCCTCCTCGGCTTTATGCTAATTGCCGCACCGCTCGCGAGCTACATCCCGCTCTCTGCGCTCGCCGGTTTGCTCACCGTCGTCGCCTGGAACATGATCGAGACGCAATCAGTGGCCGCGCTGATCCGCTCCTCGCGGGGCGATGCACTGGTGCTGCTCGTCACGTTCCTGCTTGTCGTCTTCCGCGACCTGACAGAGGGCATCGTCGTGGGTTTCGCGCTCGGAGCAGTGCTCTTCATCGACCGTATGTCGAAGACGATCGCCGTCGAAGCTCACACTCCTCCGTCGCTAGACGACACCGCCGACGAGGCAAATGGCGGGCGCGAGGCTTATCGCGCGGAAGCCGCCAGCGATCCGGACACGGTCGTTTACCGCATTTCCGGCGCCTTTTTCTTCGCCGCTGCCACGACGGTCGGCGCAATCCTCGACCGCATCGCCGACCAGCGGCGTAACTTCATCCTCGATTGCTCGGCAGTCTCCTTTCTCGATTCTACTGCTGCCAGTGTCATTGAAGGCGCGGTGCACAAAGCTGGGCGTGCCAAAGTGCGCTTCTTCATCACGGGCGCCTCTACGCAGGCTCGCCGCATGCTGTTTGCGCACAATGTGCGGCCCCCTCGCGTGCGATACAAAGCCACGATTGAGGGCGCCCTAAGGCAAATTGAGAAGGAAGATAAACCCGGCGGAGCATAACAACTGTACGATTGTCGGGTGCGACACGTTCATCGCCGGTGAGACGAGTTTCAGCCTCGACCGCTATCATGCCGGCATGCTCGCCGCCGGCCCGGCCAATTTACAGGTCTACGGCTTGCCCTCGCGCTGCTCAACCCCGGCGACACGAACCTCGGGCGGGACCTCAAGACCGGTGGGGATCTCACCCATAGAGCGCCCGTCAACATGTCCGGCCGCTGCCGGGTGGTCAGATTGAACTGATTGGACTTGTTTATCAGCTGCGCGATCCGTGATCGACCGGTGCGATCAAACGGCCTGAAAGTGATCTCCATCTCAAGCGAAGCCTGGGTCGCCGTTCCCGACGATACATCATGCGATCAATTTAGTACAAACAGTGCAGATAGCGACGTTTGAGGCGTACGCTCAATTGAAGAACTTCTCGACCAGGTTCTCCGTGGGATTCAATTAAAACCTGCGGGCACGTGCTCACCGTTGGGAGAGCCCGTGGCGCGCCTGTTTTGACAGGTGGGTGCGCAGTCAAAACACCTTTCCTTCCCTCAGATGGGTGGTCGTCCCGTTAACCAGGTAGTCGCCCAGCACCCTCGCCTTGTGCAGGAGCGGGTTGTGATTGAGGACCGTGCGGATATTGCGCCAGTGCCGATCGAAGTTGTTGTTGCGGGAGGTCGCCGACCCGCCGCCCAGTTCGAAGATGCGTTCGGCGCTTCGCAATCCGAGCTGGCCAAGAACGAGCTGTGCTCGCGCCGTCGAAAGCGCGCTGGCGATCAGGGCATCCTCGATCGCGACGTCGGTTCCCCCGCCGAACGCGGCGGCCGTGCGGTCCAGCGCCTCCGCGGCTGCGGCGACCGCCGTATCGATGGCGAAGGAGTTTGCAGCGATCTCGCCAATGACCTGCTGGACGAAGGGATCCTCGCTTGCCGTTTCGGCGCTGCTGTGGGCGGCGGCGCGCGCCTGCTTGCGGACATAGGCAAGGCCATCGGAAAGGACGTTGCGCACGGCACCGGCCGCACTTGCAGCCAGGTGCAACTGCCGCAGCGTCGAGCAATGGCGACCAACGAGATTGTCGAGTGCGCGGCGGGCCAACTCGTGCGGGAACACCTCGACATTGTCGAGGATCACGCCTCCACTTGCAGTCAGCCGCTGCCCCATGCCATCCCAATCGTCGAGAATGGTGATGCCTTGCCGATCGACCGGCAGGAGAACGCCGACCGCCTGCCCTTCCTCGTCCAGCGCACTGAACGAAGCAAAGTCGGCGAAGGCGGTGCCCGTGGCGTACCATTTGCGACCGTTGAGCCTGTAGGTGTCGCCCTGCCTGATGATCGTCGTCGTCACTTGGCCGGGGCGAGCCGTACTTTGTTCGGTATGAGCGCCGCCAAAGAGCTTTCCGGCCAGGATCAGTTCTACGGCGTTGGCATCCCGCTCCCGAGGCTCGCTGAGAATGACGTTTTCGACGTAGTTGAAATGAGACCGAAGTGCATGTGCGACGTTGGAATCGGCAGCACCGATCGCAGCGATCATCTCGATATAGTCGGCAACCGAACCGCCAGGCCCACCGAGGGCGACCGGAATGCGCAGGGTCCCAAGTTCCAGTTCACGAAACAGTTCGAAGGCTTCGAAAGGGAGCGAGCGCGACAGATCGCGCTCGGCCGCGCCCTTTGAGACTTCGGACACAAAGCCAGGGACGCGCGCGAGAAGTTCCGCACGTGTCGGACGGGGAACGGTCAGCACCTTGGTTATCGTCACGCGTCAACTCCAAGACTGGAAAAAAGACGATGCAGCCGGGTACCACTCCGGCTGCACTGGCGCCTTCGACGATTGCTCGTCGCGATCATTTACGATTGCCCGTCGAGATAGATGTCTGCCCCATTGCTCCAGAGATGCTCGACACCGAGCTTCAGGTTCTTCACCCGCTTGTCGTAGACGGTGATCACCGCCGGGGTGACGATGTCGAGCGTCGGAAGGTCCTGAACCACCAGCTTCTGGAACTCGTTGAAGAGTTGCAGGCGCTTCTTCGGGTCGATCTCGACGGCGGCCGTCTCGAGAAGCCGGTCGACCTCCGGGTTCGAATACCTGGAGCCGTTGGTGAACGGGACACCCGGCTTGAAGTTCTTCGACCAGTAGAGGCGCTGGACGCCGACGGTCGGATCGTAAAGGTTGCTCATGCCTTCGATGGCAATGTCGAAGTCGCGATCGGTGAACACCCGTTTCACGAAGGTCGCGAAGTCCTGCGTTCGCAGTTCCACCTTGATGCCGACCTTTGCAAGGGCCTGCGCTATATATTCCGCGGTCTGCTTGGGAGGACCGGAAGGCTGGGTTGGATCGATGAACAGCTTGAAGCGGAAACCATCGGCGCCGCGCGCGTAGCCTGCCTCATCCAGGAGCTTCTCGGCCTTGGCCGGATCGAACTCGTATTTGGGGAGGTCCGGGGTGTAGAACTTCGCGAGGTCCGGGCTGACCGGCCCATCGAGCCGGGTGGCGTAGCCGAGATAGACGGTGTTGACGATGAAGTCCTTGTCGACCGCATGGGCAATTGCATGGCGGACCTTGATATCGGCCAGATACTTGTTCTCGAGGTTGAACTCGGCACGGGCAATGCTCGGCGAATAGGGCGCCGGGTCGGTATCAACGACGAGGTTCGGATTGGCTTTCAGGCGGTCGATGTCGGTCAGCGGTAGATTGGCCGTGGAGACCTGCACTTCACCCGTCTCGATCGCCGCGACGGCTGCGGCCGGATCGATGATGAAGCGGAAGATGATTTGGTCGAGATAGGGCTTGGGCGAACCCCAATAGTCCTCGTTCCGGACGAAGAGCGCATGGCTGCCGCGAACCCATTCTACGAACTTGTAGGGGCCGGTGCCGACCGGGGCGACGTTGTGCGGGTTTTCCGCGATCTTCGTCCCTTCGTAGAGATGTTTCGGAACGATCGGCGCCTCGAAGCTGGCAAAGGCAGTCAGCAGGTAGGGCGCCGGCTTTGAAAGGATCAGCTCCACTTCATGCGAATTGAGGACATTTGCCTCTTTTACGTGGGCAAAGGTCGCGCGACCGCGCGGATGGTTCTCCTTCAGCGCCAGGATCGAAAAGGCGACATCCTCGGCAGTGAAATCCTTGCCGTCGTGCCAACGAACGCCCTGACGTAGCTTGAACCAATAGCGCAGGCCGTCTTCGCTCACCGTCCACTCCGTGGCGAGCAACGGCTGAGCATTGAAGTCCTTGTCATAGGTCAGCAGGCTCTCAGTCGCCTTGCCGCTGATATAGTAGGCGGCGCCGGCGCTATGGGCGATGAGCACGAGCACGGGCGGCTCGGTGCCGATGTTGATCGAGACGCTGCCGCCGCGCGTCGGCTCCTCCGCCGCGAACGAGGGCACCGGCAGCAATGGCACGGCAATCGCAGTCGCCAGAGCAACGGAGGAAAGGAGGAACGCGCGGCGCGTCGGTTTCAAAGTCCCGTTATGTCTTGCTATCATCTGAGTATCCCCTAGCAGGCGAAGCGCAGGCAACGCCGATTTCTCCAGCACCCGATGGAGGTGTTAGCCAGACCATATAAAATCTACTATATTTATCGAGATAGTGTAATTCTAAACTCCGCGGCTTTTATGAAAAAAGCTACTCAGGCCACTCCGTTTGGCGGATGCCTGGCCTGCGGGCGGACAGTGCGAGGGCCGGAGCGGGCTCTAGAGGAGGAAAAATTTCGGCAATGGCCGATCGCGTGACAATCCGTCCCAAGATTGGCCCGCAAAATGTAATCGACAAAATACATCTACGATATAGATTATTGAACTCTACGCGCCTAGCCTTTTGAAGGAGTTCCTCCATGCGCCCCGAATTCATCGGCCACACGTCCAACAGGCAAGGGTCCGACATTGTGCCCGCGTCCGGTCCAGTCATCGACAAGGCCTATATCCGCAATCACGTCCAGGCGGCGGAAGCGGCAGGCATCGACCGCCTGCTGATCGGCCAATTCGCGCAATGGCCCGACAACAATCAGATCGCGGCTTATGTCTTCAGCCAGACCGACCGGATCGGGGCCCTGCTTGCCCACCGGCCCGGCCTGATGGCCCCGACACTCGGCGCGCGCCAGCTCGCCACACTGGATCAGTTCTCGGAAGGGCGTGTGTGGGTGCATATCATCACTGGTGGATCCGACGCGGATCAGGCTCGCGACGGCGACTTCGAGGACCACGATACCCGCTACGCCCGCACAGACGAGTACCTGACGGTGCTGAAGACGGTCTGGGAGAGCGACCAGCCCTTCGACCACGAGGGGCGCTTCTATAAATTCAAGGGCGCCTTCAGCCAGGTGAAGCCCTTCCAGAAGCCACGGATTCCAATTTCCTTCGGCGGTTCCTCGGAAGCGGCGATCGCCGTTGCCGGCAAGCATGCGGATATCTACGCGCTCTGGGGCGAACCGCTCGACGGCGCGCGGGAAACCATCGGGAAGGTGCGGGCGGCTGCGGTTGCCAATGGTCGCGCCGCAGACGATATCCGCTTCACCCTCGCCTTTCGTACCGTCGTGGCGGAGACTGAAGACGCGGCCTGGGCAAAGGCAGCGGATATCCTCGATAAGGTCAAGGCGCAGGTCGCACGCTCGGCCGGCGGCAACGGCGAGAAGCTGCCGACGAACGTCGGTTCCGTTCGCCTACGGGAGGCCGCCAGCCGCGGCAAGGTCCTCGACAAGCGGCTGTGGACCGAAGTCGCGGAAGCGAGCGGCGCCGGCGGAAACTCTACAGCGCTGGTCGGCACGCCTGAGCAGGTCGCCGACGCCATCCTCGATTACTACGACGCCGGGGTCTCCAACTTCCTCGTTCGCGGCTTTTACCCGACGGAAGATACCGTCACCTATGGACGCGATGTCGTGCCGCTCGTCAAAGCGGGTATCGCCGAACGCGAAGCCAGAAAGGTTGCAGCCGAATGACCGCGCCGCTCGATATCGTCGACATCCATGCCCATCTCTGGCCGCCAGCCTGGCGCCCGGGCGGCAGATATGAAAAGCCAGCTGGCGCATTTTCGCCGGAGATACACCGAAAGATCATCACCCCCCAGGCACTCGTCGATGAACTCGAGCAAAGCGGCGTATCGCTAGCCGTGGTTACCGCGACGGTCGAAAGCCTCTTCGGAATGGAAGGGATCGTGCCGCTTAAAGCGGTCCGGGAAGCCAACGACTGGCTGGCAACGCTTTCGCATGCGCATCCGACGCTCACCGGCTTTGCTGTCGTCGACGCCTTTGCCGGGGAGGAAGCGGCGCGCGAGGCCGAACGGGCGATCGTGGAGCTCGGTCTGACGGGTCTGGTAATTGACTCTTCGCGCGACGGCAAGTTCATCACCGATCCCTCAGCTCGACCAACCCTCGACGTCGCGGCGCGTCACAAGGTTCCGGTGTTCGTCCACCCCGTTGCGCACCCGAACGCAGAAGCTTTGATCAAAGGTGCCGGCAATCTCGGCAATTCGCTCGGGCGTGGTCTAATGAACGGCGTCGCATTCCTGTCGGTGATCCAGTCGCCCATCCTTGATGAACTGCCGGACCTGCATCTGGTCTTTGCCACCCTTGGTCTTGGCGCAATCGTCCAGGCGGCGCGCGGCGGCATCTACGGTCGCGCCGAGCGGGCGGCGGGACGGCGGCCCAACATCTACTTCGATACGATGGGTCATGATCCGGACATCGTCCGAACGCTCACCGGTTTTTTCGGTGCGGAGCGGGTCCTCGCCGGCACGGATTGGCCGATCCTTGCGGCTCTCGACCGGGACGAATTTCAAGAAAGTCTGGCGCAGGCCGGGCTGAATGAGCGGGAGGCACGCCTCGTCGCCGGCGGCAATGCCCGGCGCCTCCTCGGCCTGCGGCATGATCAAGCCGCGGCAGCAGAATAGGCCCGGCAAAACGAAGCCCCGGATCACTGATCCGGGGCTCTCTCTTTACAAGAGAGCGGCAGCGATGGTGCGCCGCCCGGTCGAAACCCGTCAGGCGACTCGCTGAGAACGGGCAAGCGGAACGATCTCGGCTTCGGTCGCACCGAAACGAGGCTCGCGGCCCTCAAGTGGATGGCCCGGATCGGTGAAGCCCGGGGTGGACGGATGACCAGGCGCGACCAGGCGATCGACCAAAGCCTCGTCTTCCGCGTCAAGCTTGACGCCAAGCGCGCGGATGTAGGCATCCCAATGCTCTTCGGTGCGTGGACCAGCAATCGTCGAGGTGATCAGCCGGTTGTTCAGCACCCAGGCAAGCGCGAAATCGGCGGCCGCGATGCCCTTAGCGTGGGCATGTGCGGCAATCTGCTTGGCGATCGCGATCGATTCTTCGCGGAACTCGACGTCATGCATGCGCTTGTCGCCGCGCCCGGCGCGCGTATCGGCGGCCGGTGCTTCACCGGGATTGTACTTGCCCGTCAGAACGCCGCGCGCCAACGGGCTGTAGGACACGGCACCAAGTCCGTAAGCGGCAGCCGCCGGCAACTGCTCCGCTTCGGCGGTGCGGTTGACGATGTTATAGAGTGGCTGGCTCGCGATCGGCCGGTCGATGCCGAGTTGATCGGCGAGGTGGGCGACTTCAGCGATGCGCCATCCACGGAAATTCGAGACCCCGAAATAGCGCAGCTTGCCGGCCTTGATCAGATCGGCGATCGCCCGCACCGGCTCTTCGAGCGGCGCATCGAAGACGGCGCGGTGGAAGTAGAGGATGTCGATATAGTCCGTGCCGAGATTGCGCAGCGAATTCTCGACCGTCTGATACACCCACTTGCGCGAATAGCCGCCGAGGTTCGGCCCCTTCTGGCGCGAGTTGACGAACTTCGTGGCCACCACCCAGTGATCGCGATGCGCCTTGATACCACGCCCGACCACTTCTTCCGACTTGCCGTCGTGGTAGACGTCGGCCGTGTCGATGAAGTTGATGCCCTGTTCGCGCGCCTTGTCGATGATGCGAAAGGCGACGTCATCCGGCGTCTGGTTGCCGAACATCATGGATCCGAGCGTCAGCGGCGACACTTTGAGGGCACTGCGCCCAAGATAGCGATACTCAACCATTCAAGTTCTCCATTTCAGTTGATGTGGTCCGCGACATGACAGGCCACCTGATGGCCGGGTTTTATGGAGCGGAATTCGGGCTCGGCGACGCGGCAAAGCTCGGTCGCCATCGGGCATCGGGTGTGGAACCGACAGCCCGATGGGATGTTGCTCGGGCTCGGCAGATCGCCGCCGAGCGGAGCGGCCTGTCTCGGCCGCGAGGGATCGGGAACGGCGGCCATCAGCGCGCGCGTATAGGGATGGCGCGGGTCCGACCAGAGCGTTTCGTTGTCGGCACTTTCCACGATCCGGCCGAGATACATCACCAGAACCCGGTCGCAGAAGTAACGCACCACCGACAGGTCATGGCTGATGAAGAGGTAGGAGAGACCAAACTCCTTCTTCATCTCCACCAGGAGGTTCAGGATCTGTGCCTGGATCGACAGGTCGAGTGCAGAAACAGGCTCGTCGCAGACGATCAGATCAGGGTTAAGCAACAAAGCGCGGGCAATGCCGATCCTTTGCCGCTGGCCCCCTGAGAATTCGTGCGGGTAGCGATTGATGGCATCGGCAGGCAGCCCGACCTTGGCGACGATGCTGGCGACCGTGCGACGGCGCTCCGACCGGCTGCCGGCCTTGTGCACGATCAGCGGCGCTTCCAGGATTTCACCGATTGTGTGTCGCGGATTGAGCGATGCGAACGGGTCCTGGAAGATCATCTGGATCGATTTGCGCACGTTTCTGAGCCGCCCCTGATCCAGTGCGGTGATGTCCTCGCCCTTGAACTCGATCTGCCCCGCGGTCGGATCGACCAGGCGCAGAAGTGTCTTGCCAAGCGTCGACTTGCCGCAACCGCTTTCGCCGACAAGCCCGACGGTCTCGCCACGCTCGACCACGAGATCGACGCCGTCGACCGAACGCAACAAACCGTCGCGGGTCTTGTAATGGGTCTTGAGATCAGAGGCTGAGATGAGCGGCATCGGGGACGGCCTTGAGGGACGAGGTGAACGGGCAGGCAACGAGCCGGTCCGGCGTTTGAGCAATCAAGGGTGGTACCTGATGGCCGCAGCTCGCGCGCGCTTGGCGACAGCGCGGCCTGAAAGGACAGCCGACCTCGCCTGCCGCCGAGACGATCGATCCGGGGATCTCGGTGAGCGGACCGTTCAGATAGTGAAAATCGGTCTTCAGACGCGGCGAGGCCGAAAGCAGCCCGCGTGTATAGGGATGCAGCGGATCGTTGAAGAGATCGCCAGGCAACGCCTGCTCGACCTTGCGGCCGGCATACATGACGACGACCTTGTCGGCCCATTGCGCGACGACGCCGAGGTCGTGGGTGATGAGCACCACCGCCATCTGCAGTTCGCGCCGCAGGGTGTCGAGCAGGTCGAGCACCTGCGCCTGGATCGTCACATCGAGAGCCGTCGTCGGTTCGTCGGCAATCAGCAGTTTCGGTCGGCAGGCAACCGCCATGGCAATCATGACCCGCTGGCGCATGCCGCCCGACAGTTGATGCGGATAGTCGTCGACCCGTTTTTCGGGGGCCGGGATACGCACGAGCTTCAGCAGCTCGATCGCCCGTTCGCGCGCCGCCCTGCCCGAGAGCTTTTCATGCACCTTCAGCACTTCGCCGATCTGCCGGCCGATCGACATGACGGGATTGAGGCTCGTCATCGGTTCCTGGAAGATCATGGCGATCTCGCGCCCGCGCAGGTGGCGCATTTCGCGCGCATCCAGATCCAGGAGGTCCCGGTCGTCAAAGACGATGCGGCCGCTGGTCACTTGTGCTGCGCCCGGCAGCAATTTCATCAGGGCGAGCGCCGTCAGCGATTTGCCCGAACCGGATTCTCCGACGATCGCCAGCGTCTCGCCCGCCCCGACCTCGAAAGACAGATTGCGGACCGGTTCGGCGCGCGGAAAGCCGATGGTGAGGTTTTCGACCTGAAGCAGCGGCGCCATCGTCAACGGTCCTGCGAGAAGCGAGGATTGAGGGCGTCGTTCAGACCGTCCCCTATGAGATTGAGCGCAAGCACGGTGAAGACGATCGCCAGGCCCGGAAGCGCGGTCAGGTACCAGGCGGTTCTGACCAGCTCGCGGCCGGTGCCGATCATCGAGCCCCAGCTCACCACGTTCGGATCGCCGAGGCCCATGAAGGAAAGCGCCGATTCCATCAGGATCGCGGTTGCGACCATGACCGAAGAGGTGACAATGATCGGCGGCAGTGCGTTCGGCAGGATCTCACGGAAGATGATCCGTCCATGGCCAAAGCCGAGGCTGCGTGCGGCCATGACAAAATCCTTTTCACGGATTGCACGGAATTCGGCCCTCGTCAGCCGCGCGACCGTCGGCCAGGAGATGACGGCGATCGCAAGCGTGACGGTGGTTGCCGAAGGTTGGACGATCGCGACCAGAACGACGAGAAGCACGAAGCTCGGCAGGGTCTGGAAGATCTCGATGAGCCTGACCAGGAGGTCGTCGACCCAGCCGCCGAAGTAACCGGCAATCGCACCGACAAAGACGCCGAAGGTGAGACCGAGCGCTGTCGCCATAAGCCCGACGAACAAGGAGATGCGCGAACCGTGCAGGATGCCAGCCAGAACGTCACGCCCAAGAGAATCCGTGCCGAGCGGGAAAGCCGGATCCTGGCCCGGCCAAAGGAACGGTTTTCCGACCATCGACAGGGGATCGTCCGGATAAAGCACCGGCGCCAGCAGCGCGACGGCGATCACGAACGCGAGAAATGCGGTGCCGAACAGCGCATTGGGGTTGGCGAGAAAGACCTTCAGTGCCCTCCGCCCGTTGGTGAGGGCGACCGCGGCGGTTGGCTGGGAGCGCGCGTCGGGCGCCTTTACGTTGGACCAGGCCGGACGTTCCGGCGCGGTTGCCTGCTCGTTCGTGGCCGGAGCAGCATAGGCGCCGCCCGTGACAGCTGGAAAAGCCCCGAAGTCAGTGGCGGACATCAGCGAGCTCCAATTCGGGGATCGAGCCAGGCGTGGACGAGGTCCACTGCAGCATTGGCGATGATGACGAGAAGAGAGGACAGGAGCAGGATGCCGAGCAGCACGGTGAAATCCCGCCCCATGACCGCCTCAAAGGCAAGTCTGCCGAGACCCGGCCAGCTATAGACCGTCTCCACCACCACCGCCCCGCCGAGCATGCCGCCGATATGCATGCCGGCCATGGTCGTGATCGGGATCAGCGCGTTGCGCAGAATGTGCCTTGCGGTCACCCCAAACGGCGTCAGCCCCTTGGCATAGGCGGTGCGCACGAAATCCTGGTTCTTGACTTCGAGCATGGCGGCACGTGTCAGCCGCGCATAGATCGCGACGTAGAACAGCGCGAGCGACGTCGCCGGCAGCACCATATAGCGCGCCTTGTCGAAGAGCGCCGGGAACCCTTTCAGCTGCGAGCCGATCGTGCCCGCACCGCCGCTCGGCAGCCAGCCGAGCTTGACCGAAAAGAGCACGATCAGCATCAGGCCGATCCAGAAGCTCGGGATCGAGTAGAAAAGCAGCGAGAACACAGACAGCAGCCGGTCGGGGATCCGCCCTGCAAATGTCGCCATCAGCGATCCCAGGACGACCCCAAGAAGGATCGCGATGAAGAGGGCCACAGCCATCAGGGTCAGCGTTCCCGGCAGGCGCTGGGCGATCAGGTCAGCGACCGGCATTCCGTAGCGCGGGGAAAAGCCGAGGCTGAACTGGGCGAGGTTGCCGAGATAGGTCGCCAGTTGTTCAAGCACCGGGCTGTCCAGCCCGAAGCGGGCTCTGAGCGCGGCGACACTCTCTTCCGTCGCCGATCCCGCCTCGCCTGCCAGAACATCCGCCGCGTCGCCAGGTGCCAACTGCAAAAGGAAGAAATTCAGGATCACAATCCCGAGGATCGTCGGAACCGCCTGCAGAAGCGTTCGTCGAAGCGTTCGCGCAATTCTGATCAGCACCGGCATCGATGTCGCCTCTCCGTTTGGCTGTCCGCCAACAGCGAACCTTCACCTCGGCCTGACCTTTCGCCGTGGATGATTTTTATAGTTGACTAATTACATAGGCTTTGTCAAATCTGTTTTAGTAATTTCGCCCTGCGATCGCTCGATTACAGGAACACCATTCCTGCGAATTCGCGCGAGCCGCACCATTTTTGGAATACAAATCCGAAATTAGTACGACCCTCGCAATGACCGACCAGGAAGACGCGCTCGAACGAAAAACGCTTCCCGGCACATCCCATCAAAGACAGCGGAGGATCCCGTGACACGCAAGAATGCCATCTCACAAATCTGGTACACCCGCTGCCCCGTGCCGACGCCAGTGGGGCTTGCCACCCAGCTTGGCCTCCTCGACACGGTATTTGCCGCCGAGGGCATCACGCTCAACTCCATTATTGACAGCAAGGATCGCTCCATCCGGTCCAGCCACTTCGATCACCATCTCGACTATTCGTTTCGCCATGGCGGCAATGTCCCGCCGATCCGCGCCCGCTCGGAAGGCAACCCGACGCGGCTCGTCGGCATCACCTGGACGGATGAGTTCCAGGCCATCATCACGCTGCCGGCGACCGGGATCAAAACGACACGCGACCTCGTCGGCCGGCGCTTCGGCATTGCGCGCCGTCCGCCAGGCATCGTCGACTTCATGGCCGCTACGGCGCTGAAAGGCCTTGTTTCCGCTCTTTCGCTCGAAGGGCTCGCACCCTCCGATGTCGAGATCGTCGATATCCCTCTTTCCGAAAGCGTGCTCGACGGTAGAGAGGGGCCGCAGCTCTACGGACTGCGAAACCGACAGGCCTATGGTCCGGAGATCGCCGCGCTGCTGCGTGGCGAGGTGGACGCCATCTATGTCAAAGGCACGCCCGGCATTGCGGTCGCCAATCTCTTCGCGGCCCACACGGTCGTGGAATTCGGCTTCCACCCCGACCCGAAGATCCGCATCAATTCCGGATCCCCACGGGTGCTGACCGTCGATGAACGGCTGGCGGAAGACCGCCCCGATCTCGTCGCCAAGCTGATCGCGACTTTGAAGCAGGCCGGTGCCTGGGCCGAAGAACATCCGGACGAGGTGCGCCGCTTCGTTGCCCGCGAAGTCGGCGCATCGGAAGAGGTCGTGGCTGCGGCCAATGGTCCTGATCTCCACAAACATCTCGGCATCGGCCTCGAACCGGAGCTTGTCGAGGCGATCGGGCACTACAAGGACTTCCTGCATGAATGGGGGTTCCTGGCCACGAACTTCGAGATCGACCAGTGGGTCGACCGCCGTCCCTGGGCAGAGCTAGAAACCCGCGCTGTCGCCTGAACGAGAGAAACCGATGACCGATCCCACACGTTTCGAGCCGGTGATTGCCAGGGCCGAAGAGCTCGGACAACGCTTCGCCCTGACAGCACGTCACTACGATGAAACCGGTGAATTCCCGTTCGCCAATTTCGACGCGCTCCATGAGGCGGGACTGCTAGGCCTGGTAACGGCGCCCGAGCACGGCGGTCTCGGTGGCGGACTGACGGAGGCGCTCTCTGTCATCTCGGCAATTGCCCGTGGTGAGCCCTCAACCGCTCTCGTCCTTTCGATGCACTACAACCAGCACTATTCGGTGCGCACCTCAGGCAAATGGCCGCTGCACCTTGTCGAGCGTGTTACCAGGGCCAACCGCGAGGGCGTGGCGCTGATCAATGCCGCGCAGGTGGAGCCACGCGTCGGTTCGCCGTCGCATGGGTCCTTGCCGGAAACGATTGCCCGACGCGTTGGGGATCAGTGGCGCATTACCGGCCACAAGACTTATGCCACCGGAATTCCGCTGCTGCGCTGGGTGTCGGTTCTTGCGGTGACCGACGAACCCGAACCGCGACTGGGCTCGTTCCTCGTGCCGACATCGGCCGACGGCATTCGCGTCGAAAAGACCTGGAACGCGACGGGCATGCGGGCAACCAACAGCGATGACCTGATCCTCGATGACGTCGCGATCCCGCTGGAGGATGTTCTCGACATCGCACCGGCGAGCGAGGGCCTGAAACGCGACGAGCGCATGGGCGCCTGGTACTTCAGTCTCGTCCCGGCGATCTATGACGGAGCCGCGCGCGGTGCACGCGACTGGCTGATCGACTTCACCACCTCGCGGGCGCCGGCAAGCCTCGGCGCGCCGCTTTCGACCGTTCCCCGCATCCAAGATGGTCTTGGGGAGATCGAGGTCTTGCTGACGGTCAACCGCAGGCTCCTGCGCTCCATCGCCGAAGATTTCGACAGCGGACGCGCCTTTGGCGCTGATGCCGCCGCGGTCAAACACACGGTGATCGCCAACGCAATCACGGTGACGACCCTTGCCCTTGAGCTTGGCGGCAATCCTGGCATCAGCCGTGACAATCCGCTGGAACGTCACCATCGTGACGCGCTCTCCGGCAAGGCGCACGCGCCGCAGAACAACCTCATTCGGACGATGCTCGCCAAAACCGCGTTCAGTCGGCATGCCGCTGCGCCTGCCGTCGCCATCGAGCCGGTACCCGTTCGGCCTCAACAGCAACCTCGTCTTGCCGTTGTCGGCGGCCGCTAGGAGTTCCGTGATGTCATCCCTCTCTTCCGTCTGGTACACGCGCTGCCCCGCCCCGACCCCACTGTCGATCGCCCATCAGCTCGGCTGGATCGACAAACAGTTTCAGAGCGCCGGCGTTGCCGTCCGCTCGATCCGCGACAGCAAAGACCCGTCGGTCCGCCAGAGCCATTTTACCCATGCGCTGGATTACTCGTTCCGGCAAGGCGGCAACATTCCACCCATCTGGGCGCGATCCGGCGGTCGTGAGACACGCGTCGTCGGCATCACCACAACCGACGAATTCCAGGCAATCATAGCGCTTCCAGGTTCCGGCATTGCTACAGCGGGTGACCTGAAAGGCCGCCGCATCGGTGTGCCGCGCCAGCCCAATTCCTACGTCGTCGACTTCCAGCGGGCCACCGCGTTGAAAGGCATCGTCTCGGCGCTTTCGCTCGACGGCCTCGATCCCCGCGATGTCGAACTCGTCTATCTCGACACCAACGAGGGCAACCTGATCGAACGCGGCAATGCCACCTTTCTGGGCTTGAAGCGCCGATACCCCTATGGCGACGAACTTTTGGCCCTGGCCGCGGGCAAGATCGACGCTTTTTTCGTCAAAGGTGCGGAAGGGATCGTGCTCGCCAATCAGATCGGCGTCGTGGTGGTGGCGGAATTCGGCTTCCATCCGGATCCGAAGATCCGCATCAACAATGGCACGCCAAGACCGCTGACAGTCGACGCCCGCATTCTTGACGAGTATTTCGACCTCGTTGTCGATTTGGTGTCGACCGTTGCCAGTGTCGGCGACTGGGCGGCTTCGAACCCGGATACGGCGGTTCGGTTCATCGCCAACGAGATCGGCGTGGGCGAGGACGCAGTCTGGGCGGCCAATGGCCCGGACGTCCATCGCCATCTCGGATTGGCACTGGACGAAGACCAGGTCGCCGCGTTCGATCACTTCAAGCGCTTCCTTCTCGATTGGGATTTCATCCCTGATGATTTCGATGTCTTCGGCTGGATCGACCGCCGACCACTGGAGGCCGCCTCGCAGCGGTCGGCCGCATGAGCGCCACGCCGATCCTCGTTACCGGCGCCACCGGCAAGCTCGGGCGTCTCGTTGTCGAACGACTGCTCGCGCACGGGCAACCGGTTCGCGTCTTTACCCGACGCCCGGAGACGGCACGTGCCCTGTTCGGCGAAGCTGTCCAGATTGCGGCCGGTGATTTTGGCGACCGCGCCGCACTCGACGCGGCCGTTCGAGGCGTTGGACGCCTCCTTCTGTTGTCCCCCATCAGCACGAGGCTCGTCACGGATCAGATCGCTGTCGCCGATGCTGCCGTCGCCGCAAACGTGGCCCGCATCGTCAAGATATCGGGCTCCGACTGGACGATCGAGCCGCCGGGGAATTCGATCTCCGGCGAAGCGCACGCGGCGGTGGAACGACACTTGAATGGCCTTCCGACCGAGGCCGTTTCGCTTCGTCCCAATGCCTGGATGCAGGTCTCGCTCGCCAACACCATCCGGCACGCCATCAAGAACAATCAGGTCGTCGCAGCCAACCTCGATGCCGGCATCGGCTACATCGACGCCCGTGACATTGCCGATGTTGCCGTGCACCAACTCCTGGCCGATCGCGTCCGGGGCCGCACGCTCAACCTCACCGGCTCGGACGTGGTCTCATTCCATCAGATTGCTTCTCTACTGGCGGCTGCGTTGAAACGGCCGGTTGCTGCACTCGAGAAGCCGCCCCAGACGGTTCCAAAAGATGGTGACTTCGAACATCGCGCCGTTGCGCAATTCGTAAGGTTGATCGCTGCCGGCCGCGCCGCGACGACGACCGACGTCGTTCCAACCCTGCTTGGCCGTTCGCCTCGTGCCGTCGCCGACTTCATCCACGAACAAGTGACCGCCGAAACTGCCGTCCCCGAGTACCAGCCATGACCATACCCTTCGTCGACGTTGCCATCATCGGTGGGGGACCGGGTGGTCTCGCACTGGCGCAAGGCCTGAAGAAGAACGGCATAGACACCGCCGTCTTCGAACGCGACCCGGTCCGGTCGGACTATGTGCAGGGTTTTCGCATGCGGATCCGGCAACGGGGTATCGACGCCCTTCAGGCGAACCTTCCCGCGCATCTCTTTCGAGCTTTCCTTGATACGCTTGGGCTTGCGCCAACGGAAAACCTTGTCCTCGACGAAACATTCCAAAGGCTGGAAAACGCAGGTCAGGGATCAGGCGAGCCCGAAGATACGCATATCGAGAAGTCGGTCAGCCGGATCACGCTCCGCCAGATCCTTCTGTCCGGTCTCTATGGCATCTTTCACACAGGCAAACGGTTCGAGCGCTACGAGCAGCTTGCCGACGGAACGGTGCTTGCGCATTTCGCCGACGGAACGGCCATACACACCAATCTGCTGGTCGGGGCCGACGGGGCGGGGTCGGCGGTACGTCGCCAACGTCTGCCTGACCTCCAAAGCATCGACACCGGCGTGCGGCGGCTGGCCGGCAAGATCACGATCGACGAGGCGGAACGACAGGCCATCTCGCCGCTTCTCACGGAGTTCAATACCAACATTCGCCCGCGCGACGGCCGCGGCCTAATGATCACCAGCCACCGGGTCGATCCATCCGTCTATGCCCGTTACGACTTTGTCAGTGCAGAAGACCCCGGCCACCGCGACATCCCCGGCTTCCACTTCAACAACTCGACCAGCTACACCTGGTGGAACACGGCCTACGATACCGACGAACTCGGGCCCGACGAGGTGCTTGAATCTCTCGACGGTGAGGCCCTGCTCGAAACGCTCCTTCAGCGCATCGGCCACTGGGACGAGCGCATCCTGAAGCTCATTCGCCACAGCGATCCGTCGACGGTCGCCTTCCTCAAGGTAAAGAGCTCCACGCCCGGCGCGGTCTGGCAAAGCGGTCCGGTGACGCTGCTCGGCGACGCCATCCACGCAATGACCTATTTCCGCGCGCTTGGCGGCAACACCGCCCTCTACGATGCCGGCTTGCTCGTTCGCGAGCTCGTGGCTGCACGGCGCCATGGCAAGCCGGCGCTTGCCGCCGTGAACGACTACGAAAACGCCATGCGCGAACACGGCTACGAAGCCGTGCGGTCGTCACTTTCAGCCATGCAGCGCAATGTCGGCGCCAATCGGCCGCTGAAGGCCATACCTGCCCTCTAGCATCAGGAAAGATTGATCATGCCCATCGTCGTCTTCGGCGCTTCCGGAAACATCGGCAGCAACATCTGCAAAGAGGCGTTGTCGCGCGGACACCGTGTGACCGCCGTGACCCGCTCCACCGCGCTTGAACCCGCCGAACGCCTGACGGCCCTGAAGGCAGATATCGCCGATCCGGAGGAGGTGGCAAAGATCGTTGCCGGTCACGACGCCGTCATCAGCGCCTATAGTCCCGGCCTGCGCCGCCATTCGGCGGAGGATGCCGCTGATCTCATCGAGAAAGCACATGCCTCCCTTTTCGAAGGCGTCAGACGCGCCGGTGTCCGCCGCATCATCGTCGTCGGCGGGGTCGGAAGCCTAGAGGCAAGCCCCGGAACCGACGTGGTCGACAGCGATTTTTATCCCGCGGACCACAAAGCCCATACCCTGCGCAACCGCGAGATCCTGCGCAGCCTGAAACGCGGCGAGCACGACCTTGACTGGACCTATGTTTCCCCGCCCTTGTCCATCAAGGCCGGGGAGAGGACCGGCCGTTTCAGGCTGGGCGAAGATGCACTGCTGCGCGACGATGCGGGCGAAAGCCGCATCTCCGAAGCCGACTTCGCCATCGCCATTCTCGATGAACTCGACAAGGGACAGTCCATTCGCCGCCGCTTCACTGCGGCCTATTGAAGGACTTTCGTTCGCATGCCCCGTACGCTCAACCTCAATGTCGGCATCAACACGACCGGCTATCTACCGGCCGCCTGGAAGTACCGCAGCGGCAACCGCCACGACATTTACGATCCCGGCTACTACAGACGCCTGACGGAACTCGCTCATCGCGGACTGTTCGACGCCGTGTTCTTCTCCGATCATCCGGCACTGATGACCGACCCGAACAGCCGGCCATTTCATACCATTGACCCGCTGATCCTCTGTACGGCGCTCGCCGCGCAGGTGCCTGACATCGGTTTTGTCGCGACGATGTCGTCGACCTACAATTCTCCCTACAATCTCGCCCGCCGGACCCAGTCGACCGACATCGTTTCCGGCGGCCGGCTGATTATCAACATCGTCTCCTCGTTCAACCCGAACGTGGCTGCCAATTTCGGCTCAGCACCGTTGCCTCCGCGCAGCGAGCGTTACGCCAAGGCCTCCGAATTCCTCGACGTCGCCAAGAAGCTCTGGGCAAGCTGGGATCCGGCCCGGGAAGGCCATGTGCCCGACGAACGTTTCTGGGATGCAACGAGCGCACAGACGATCGACCATGAGGGCGATCATTTCACGGTCAAGGGACCGTTGAACGTTCCCCGCGGCCCGCAAGGCCATCCGGTGATCGCGCAGGCAGGCGCTTCCGAGGGCGGCATCGAGCTCGCGGCCCGCCACGGCGAGATCATCTATTGCAACATCCTCTCCCGCCCGGCCGGCCAGGCTTCGGCAAGAAGGTCAGGGATCGCGCCGCAGCCCTCGGCCGCGACCCCAAGGGCATCCGGATCGTGCCCGGAGTGGTGGTGATCCTCGGCGAGACGAAAGAAGAAGCGTGGCGCAAGCACGAACTCTTCAGCGGCGCCGGCTCGGAGGACGGTCTGATCGCGCGGTTCGTCAAGGAAAACGGCATCGATCCCGCCGGTTTCGATCCGGATGAGGTGCTCAACGCCGATCGCTTCATCCCGGATCCCAACCGTCTACAGGCGGTCGGGATGGGCTTGGGGCTTTCCGATCTGCTGACGCATGAAAAACTGACGGCAAGACAGGTGGTGCGCCGCTCCGAGGGTCATCATCGCCTGCTACTTGGGACTGCAGAAGAGGTGGCGGATGCGCTTATCGATTTGTGGGACGACGGCACCGTCGACGGCTACACGCTTCAGCCGCCACGAGCACCCGACGATATCGAGGAATTCGTGAAGAAGGTCGTCCCGATCCTTCAGGACCGCGGTGTGTATCGCAACCGCTACGAAGAGCGAACTGTGAGGGAGCGCTACGGTTTGCCTTTTCCGGCAGATTGAAGAGCCACGCCTTCGACCTCCCCATCTTCGCGGCCGCCCCCGCGTCATCGCACCGCTCTTTCGGCGAGAGCAATCCGTTCCGGTCGATACCTTATGCGATTCCAGAAGCACAGACGTGAACATGCGTGACCAACAGGCACGCGCTGACTTCTGCTCTGGGGCAAATTTGTTCCCAAGCTACGGTTAGAAGTTCAGCGCGCTTTTGAGATCATGCAACCCGACCACCAGCATCATGGGGTCCGATGGCGAAGGCAGGAAGCCAACCGCCTCATAGAAGGCCTGCGCGCTATCGGAAATCGCATGCACCAGCACGCCGCGGATTCCCAGGATTTCTGCAGCATTGAGCAGGCGTAAACCTGCGTCGCGCACCAATGCTCTGCCGATACCGCGCCCCTGATAGGCCCCATCAATGGCGAGGCGGCCGAGCACGGCAACTGGAATTGGATCTGGCATGTTGCGCCGAAAACGGCCAGGTGCTTCCGGCTGCTTCACCGCGCCGGAGGCGAGTGCGTAATAGGCAACGACGCGGTTTCCCTCACACACGACGAACGTTCGCGATGCGCCGCCTATCTGATTGGTACGGGCGCGGCGACGCAGCCAGTCGTCCAGTTCGGGCACGCCGGAATTAAAATCGGCCAGTTCATGGTGGTCGGCCAGTGGTGTCGGTGCACTGAGAGTCACGCCTCATCCCACGGTGCTTTGGTCGACATAGTGCGCTTCAGGCGCTCATTAGGTTGCACGGATGCATCGAGCCGGGCAAGGTACTCGGCATAGATTTCGGGGCTGACCGTGAACACGGAACGCTCTAGCAGCACTTCCTCAGCGCGGCGCTCGGAAGCCTCAAGCATGAAATCCGTGCGCGTCTTACCAAGCAGCTCGGCGGCGCGGTCGATCAAGTTGCGTGTCGCAGGCTTGATGCGCATATTTAGTGGCACACTTGCGTCCGGACTTTTACTCGTGTGGGTGGTAGGCATGGGAAACTCCTGTCTGCCCTCATTAGATAGCGTAACGACATCATCTTTACAAGAGTCCGTAAAGATGATGTCGTTACAAATTCCGACCCAGGCTTCAGCCGCGTTAGGTTCATTGCACGCTATTCGAACCGCTGAGAGCAGCGCTACCCTCACGTAGGTCGTTCCTAGCACATTGATTTCGTTAGAAACTGACCGATTTTCCATTGGATATTGAGCTCGATGGCGCAGACGAACAACTGCGACGCAATTACGATCTAGGCGACGCGGTCTCCGGACACGATTCTGACAGCCACTCCACCAGATCCGCCACTTTCCTGCGGGCTTCGGCTTGAGCGGGATAGATGGCATAGTAGCCGTAGCCGCTGTCGATGATGCGCGGGAACGGCCTTACCAGTTCCCCGCTCTGCAAGTCTTGTCTTGCGAGATAAAGGTCGCCCATCGTGACGCCGTAGCCGCTTGCGGCTGCCGTCATGGCAAAATCCTGCGTATCGAAGATCTGGTTGCGGGCCGCACGAAAATCGTAGGCGCCCTCCGCCTGCAGCCACAACGTCCAGTCGCTTTGACGCGGGTTGGAGTGCAACAGTACGCAGGACGAGAGGTTATCGAGCGTCGACGGATCGCCGAGCGTTCCGGCCATGGTGGGTGCACACATCGGCGTCAGTTTTTCCGGAAGCAGCAGAAAAACGTCCATACCGGGCCAATGACCATTACCGTAGGTGATCAACAGATCGATGTCACCGACCGTGAAAGTCGGGCGGGCAAACCAAGCCGTGTCGATCGTGATATTCAGATCTTCATGCCGACTTTGCAATTCCGGCAGCCGCGGCAGAAGCCACCGCCGGGCAAAGGTCGGGGGCATCCTGATAGTGAGCGACCTGCTCTTCGTTCGCGTCGCCTCGAACGAGTTTCGCAACGAGACGAGCAACCCGTTGACTATCGGCATGATTGCCGCCCCCTGCTCGGTGATGACCACCTTGCGCGTGTGGCGCTCAAACAGACTGCAGCCGAAATAGTGCTCAAGCTGCTGGATCTGGCGGCTGATCGCACTCTGGCTCAAGTTGAGTTCGGTGGCGGCAGCCGTGAAGCTGCCGGTTTCCGCAACGATCGAAAACGTCTGGAGCGTCTGCAATGGCGGCAAGCGATTTTGTTCGAAAACCGGCTTCAAAGGGCTCCTCCGCAATGGCAACCGTAGCATTTAAACAGTCGCCACCTCGGCGGTAAAGCGCTGAATGGCTCGATCAGGCGAGAAGCGAACGAAGTTCGGCGATGGCGCTCCTTACCTGCTCGGGCGCGGTCCCGCCCGGATGATTGCGGCTGGCAACGGAGCCCTCGACGGTCAGCACTTCATAGACATCCGCGCCGATGACAGGGGCATGGGCCTGCATCTCGACAAGCGGCAGGTCGGAAAGCGTTGCAAGGTCCTTTTCGCGAGCAGCGCCGACGATTGTCGCTACAGCATGATGGGCATCGCGAAACGGCAGGCCGGCACGCACGAGATAGTCGGCGAGATCCGTCGCTGTCGAATAACCCTGTTCAGCCGCCGCCAGCATCTTCCGGTCGCGCACCTTGATCGTCGGGAGCATCTGGGTAGTCACCGTGACGGCGCCCCGCACATTCTCCAACGTATCGGTCAGCGGCGGCTTCGATTCCTGCTGGTCCTTGTTGAAGGCCAGCGGCTGCGCCTTCATCAACGCCGCCGAAGTCGCGAGGTTGCCGATGACCCGCGCCGCCTTGCCGCGGACCAATTCGGCAAGATCAGGATTGCGTTTTTGCGGCATGATCGAGGAGCCGGTGCAGAACTGGTCGCCGACTTCGATGAAGTCGAACATCGGTGTGCACCAAAGGATGACTTCTTCGCAAAAGCGAGAGAGATGTCCGAGGATCAAGGCGCCGGCGGCGCAGATGTCGACGACATAATCCCTATCGGAAACGGCATCGAGCGAGTTGCGGAAGGCGCGGGCAAAACCGAGTTCCGCAGCGCTATAGGCCGGATCGATCGGATAACCCGTGCCGGCAAGCGCTGCCGCGCCGAGCGGAGAGACGTTGAGCCGCTCGCGAGCCTGTTTCACCCTTTCGATGTCGCGCAAGAACATCTCAGCATAGGCCATCATATGGTGACCGAATGTGACGGGCTGTGCGACCTGCAGATGGGTAAAACCAGGCATGATCGTATCGGCATGCTCGTCAGCAAGATCGACAAACGACAGCACCAGCGCCATCAGCTCAGATGCAAGCGCGTCCAACTCGGCACGGGCATAGAGGCGAATATCCGTTGCCACCTGATCGTTGCGGGAGCGCGCCGTGTGCAGCTTCTTGCCGGCGTCGCCGACGAGTGCGGTCAGGCGATTTTCGACATTCATGTGAACATCTTCGAGCTCCTTTTTCCAGGCGAAGGTGCCGGAGCGCATCTCCGCGGCGATCTGATCGAGCCCGCCCTGGATCTGCCCGTTTTCCTCTGCCGTCAGAATCCCCGCGCGCGTCAGCATGCTGGCGTGGACCTTGGAGCCGGCGACGTCGTAAAGTGCGATGCGCTTGTCCTGGTCGAGGCATTCGTGAAAATCGCGGAAGTCCGTGGAAACGGCTTCCTTGAAAAGCGGCGACCAAGTCGCGTGTGCCTGTGCTGTCATCTGATCCTCTCAGCATTTTCTAGGGGTTTGGCTCCGGCACTTGGGCCGACGTGGCGTCAGTGCAGTAGCTCCAGAGGAGCCCGAGCATCGACGAAACTGTCGAGCGCAAGAACGCAATCGCGCAGGTAAGCAGCCTTTTTCTCCGGCAAGACGGTGCCAGAGAGCTCGTTGTATTTGCCGATCAGTCGGTCGTCGCTCAGTGGATTTGCAGGGCTGCCGAGCGGGAACTCCACCGTGGTCTTCAGGCGCTTCCCGTCCTGCGTTGAAAGGGCAATTGCAGGTTCCGCCTCGTCGGACATGGACGGATCAATGCGCACCTCAATCCGGCCGAGCCATTGCTCGATGCTCGCGTCACGCCAAGCTCGCTCCTCAAGCTCTGCGAGCGACACCTTGCCGTACCGGAGCCGTGCGGCGACCGCATAGGGCAAACTCATCTGTGCCTGCGCCCGCGAGCTCAATGTCTTGCCACCGCACATGCCGAACTGGAAACCGCTCATGTCGACGGTGATCGCAGCGACATCGGCACTCTTCAGATCATGATCGCCAAGCAACTTGTCGACCGCGTCGATTGCCGAATGGGTGCCGCGGCAGGTGGCATGAGGTTTGATTGAGCAGCGGTTGATACGCCAGTTCTCGCCGAACGCGCGGTCGAGTGCCTCCAGATCCCCCGCGCCCCGACAAAACGCCTGAAAAAAGCTTCCCCACGCACCCTCTTCAAACACGCCGCCAGGACCGGCAAAGCCGCTGGCGGCAAGACGCGCGGCCAGAAGACCCCCTTCGGCGGCACGGCCGGCGTGAAGCTTCTTCGCCGGGCTGCCATCGTGGATAAAAGCCCATGTGCCGCTCGCAAAGGAACAGGCAAGACCAAGCGCGGAGGCCATTCGCTCGGCATCAAAACTAAGCAAGGTGCCAACGGCCGCAGCGGCGCCGAAGATGCCGCAAGTTCCTGTGGAGTGCCAGCCGAGCCCGTTGTGCGTCTCGTAGCCGCCGGCCGCTTCCAGCACGCGCCGGCCGACCTCGTATCCGATCAAGACGCTTTTCAGGAGTTCCCGGCCATGAACCGGTCGCTGTATCTCTCCGAGGGCAGCCACGACTGCCGGCAGGACGACGGCGCCTGAGTGGTCGCAACCACCGCTATCATCGAGTTCGAGGGCATGGGCCGAAACGCCGTTGACGAGAGCGGCGGTGCGGGCATCGAGCAAAAGCGGCGTTCCCCAAATGACCGAAGCGCCGTTTGACGCCCCAGCACCGAGAGCCGACAGTGTCATGCGCGTCTCGGCGGAGACCGAGCCCGCTACAGCAACGCCGAAGGTGTCGAGAATGTGCAGCTTCGCCTTCTTGACGGTCGCTTCGGGAAAATCATCAAACGCCGTGGCGACGACCTTGCGCGCCAGCGAATGCAGGACGGTCTCAGTCATGGGATTGATGCTCCCGCTGATAAGCATCGTAAACGCAAAGGGGGTGGGACCGCGGCGGCGCGACGCCGATTGTCCGATACCAGTGCGCGATCATCGCGCCGGTGGCGAACCATACGTCGTCGAAGCCGCAAATGTGCGCCAAGAGATCTTCGACGATTGAGATTCTTCCGGGCGTGCCGCTCCATTCCGGCCGAAGCTGAAGTACGTAGCAGAGACCGAAGCGACGATAGGCCTCGAACTCCGCGATCCAGTTGTTGAGAACGCCGTCATAAGACGGGATGCGGCTTTGACCCTTGGGGAAGGCCGGGGTGAAGTTGAACTGGAAATAGGGACGATCCTCCAGCTCGACATGAACCGGTATCTCGATCAGACGCGAGGGATGCAGATAGGGAACGTCGTCGCCGTTAAGCGAAGCCGACCACGAGTACCCCGCTTCAGACAGCAATCGGTCGAAGCCGCGCGGCCAGTTTCCGCCGGGGAGACGAAAGCCTGTCGCTGCCCGGCCCGATAGCCTTGCGAGGACATCGCGCGACCGCTTCAAGAGCTCCAGCGCTTGCGCCGCCGGCAGGCGATCGTGGTGTTCGAAGGCCCAACCATGGCTTTCGAGATCATGGCCGGTTGCGGCAACATCCGTCAGAAGAGCGGCATGCTCTTCCGCTACCTGCCCCGGCACGAACCAACTGGTAGCGATTTCGGAGGACGCAAAGGTCCGGCACAGCCTTTCGACACCGCGCGCAGCGCCATATTTCCAGACGGAGAAGCTCTTGCTACGCTCAAGGAGATCCGGAGCGGTGGCCACCGCATCCATGCCGTCGTCGAACAGCACAGAGACCAGAACCGCGCAGCGCTTGCCCTCAGGCCACGTCATTGCCGTGAGTTCGTTCATGCCGACCTCCCATGCCGGTCACCGGGGGAATGCTGGTCGATCCACCAGCGAGCGATATCGCCGCAACGCGCCGCCCACACCGCGTCGCCATGTGCTGCTATTGCCTGGAAAAGCCCGTCCAGGATCGAGAGACGGCCGGGTTTGGCGCAAACCTTGGGATGCAGGATGGTCGTCCAGCAGAGACCCTCGCGGTGGTATCCCTCGAACTCGGCGCACCAGTTCTGCTCGACCGTGCGGTAGTCGGAGATCCGGTCGAGGCCTATGGGAAAGTCCGGCTCCTCCGTGTAGGCGAGCGCCGTATAGTCGTCGATGTCCCAGCGCCCCGGGATTTCGACGAGGCCATGTTCGGGCGTGGCGCTCGGGTGGAAATAGGGTCGATCGTCGCCGCGCATCGAGCTCGAATAGAGCACGCCGAAGGCGCGCAGGATGTGCGCAGTTTCCTCACTCCAGTCGCCCGATGGCGTGCGAAAACCGATCGGGGTGACGCCAAGCCGCTCCTGAAAGATCGCGCGGGAGCGCTCCATGATGTCGAGCTGCTGCTGGCGGCTCAGATCGATGAAAACTTCGTGGCGGTGTCCGTGATAGGCGACCTCGTGCCCTTCGCGGACGATACGCTCGCAGCGCTCACCCCAATGCAGCACGACCCATGTAGGAATGAAGAAGGTTGCCTTGAGGTCATAGGCGCCGAGCAGATCGAGCAGGCGCGGCAGGGCTTTCCAGGGACCGTAGGCGCCCTGGGTGAAATAGCGCGGGTTGGAAAGCAGCGACCCGTCGAGCATTGCGTCGCCGGTCGGTCCGTCGACGTCGAAGGCGAGCGCGACGGCGGATTGTTTTCCGGCTGGCCAGCGCGAAGCCCGAAGGTCAGCGGAAAGGGAAGGTTCGGTGAGCATGGTGTTTGTCCGGTTGGCGACCGCACCCGACCGGAGCGCCGGGAGCGGTTTTCTGAAGTCAAAGCTCTGCCGTTCCGGCTCCGCGGCCGGTTGAAAAGCGGTAGAACTCTGGAATGGTTGCCGCCCGGTCGTCTCAGAAAGATCGGATGCGCGGGCGGAAGAGGCGGTTTACTTGACGCCGTTGATCACGGCGTTCGGTACGGCGTTATGGACCAGGCCCCACTTCGTCAGGAGTTGGCTATAGGTGCCATCCTTGATCAGCTCGTCGAGCGCACCGGCAACTGCGTCGCGCAAGCCCGAATTGTCCTTCTTGAAGCCGATGCCAAAGGTGTCGTTGCTGATGAGTGGATCGCCGACCAACGTAAATGTGTCCGGCTCGACGCGCATCTGGTAGGCGATGGTTTCGATGCCCTGGACGACGGCGTCATAACGACCCTGCTTCATGCCGAGGCGGGCGGCGTTGGAATCGGCCGTACCTTCGAACTTGATCGCCGCCTTGCCCTTGCCGACGCAATTGGCCTCGCTCCAGCCGGTAACGTTCTCGCCGAAGCTGGTGCTGCGGCTGCCGGCGACCGTCTTGCCGCAGAGGTCTTCCGGCTGCTTGTACTGTTCGCCGCCGGCCTTGGTCGTGAACAGGATCGGGCCGCTCGTCAGGTAGTCGACGAAGTCCATGCTTTCCTGGCGTTTGACGTTGTCGCTCATGCCGGAGATGATCACGTCGCCGCGCCCGGTCTGAAGGCCGCTCTGAAGTTCCTGAAAGGCGGAGGTGACAAACAGCGGGTTGAGCTTGAGCTTTGTGGCGATCGCGGTCGCCAGATCGACGTCGAAACCATCGAGCGTGCCCTTTTCCGGATTGACGAACTCCATCGGCGGATAGATCGGATTGGTGAGGATGCGAAGCTCGCCGTCGTTGACGAGGTTGAGCTTGGTCTCGGCCGCGGCGGCGCCGGCGGAAAGAAGCGCGAGTGCGGACACGGCTACCCTTAGAAATTTCATGTCATTCTCCTCTTGAGGCTGTTTTCTTGGTTTTTCAAAGCACCGCAGAAATGAAGCTCTTCACTCTGGGATTTGTGGGATTCTCAAGGATCTCGGAGGGCGTCCCGGTTTCGACGATGCGTCCGCCGTCCATGAACACCACCCGGTCCGCGACCTCTCGGCAGAAACCGAGTTCGTGGGTGACGACGATCATCGTCGTGCCGGCGGCAGCGAGCTCCTTCATGACCCCGAGCACCTCGCCGACAAGCTCCGGATCGAGCGCGGACGTCGGTTCGTCGAACAGCATCGCCTTCGGCTTCATCGCCAGTGCCCGGGCGATTGCGACGCGCTGCTGCTGGCCGCCCGATAGCTCGCCCGGATAGGCTTCCGCCTTGTGGGCAAGACCAACGCGCTTCAGCAGGGCGCGCGCTTCCTCGGCGCATTGCTGTTTCGGTCGCCTCTGAACGCCGACCGGTCCTTCGATGATGTTTTCGAGCACGGTGCGGTGCGGGAAGAGGTGAAAGCGCTGGAAGACCATACCGACGGACTGGCGCTGCCGTGCGATCTCTCCGTCGGACAACGGATAGAGACGGTTTCCGTCACGCCGGTAGCCGGCAATCTCGCCATCGACGGTCACATAGCCGCCATCGATGCTCTCAAGTTGGTTGATGCAGCGCAGGAACGTGCTCTTTCCGGAGCCGGACGGACCGATGATGCAGACGACCTCGCCCTTGCAGATGCTGAAATCGATGTCCTGGAGCACATGGAAGGTGCCGAAATATTTCTGGAGGCCATGGGCGACGATAAGCGGTTCCATCAGGCAGCCTCCTCGACGGTGGTCTTCGGCACCGGAGCAGCTTCCGTCCGTCGGGTGGCACCCCACCCCTTGGAGAAGTAGCGCTCAATATACATCTGCGCGATGCTGAGGACGGTGACGACAGCCATGTACCAGATGGCAGCAACGATCAGCAGTTCGATGACGCGTGAATTGACGTAGTAGATGTCTTCGACGCTGCGCAGCACTTCGGAATACTGGATGACGCTGGCAAGCGAAGTCAGCTTGACCATGCCGATCGTCTCGTTGCCGATCGGCGGCACGATTACCCGCATCGCCTGCGGCAGCACGATCTTCAGGGTGGCGCGCAGCTTCGTCATGCCGATCGATAGCGCAGCTTCCGTCTGTCCGCGATCAATGGAGAGAATGCCAGCGCGAACGACCTCAGCCGTATAGGCGCCCTGCTGGATACCAAGACCCAGAAAGGCGGCGACGAACGGCGTCATCACATCGACGGTGCGCAGCGAAAACAGACCGGGGATGCCGATCGTCGGGAAAATCAGTGCGAGATTGAACCATAGCAGCAGTTGCAGCAGCGCCGGCGTACCGCGAAACAGCCAGACATAGCCGACGGAAACGCTCCGCAGCACCGGATCGTCAGACATGCGCATCACGGCCGCGAGAACACCGAGCAGAATGCCGAGCGCCATGGCCCAGAAGGTCATGATGATGGTGTTGACGACGCCGGCCATCACCGCCTTCGAGAACAGGTTCTCTCCGACATAGCTCCACGCAATGTCGCCGAGCCAGAAGGCCCTGACGAGCAGGAGCAGCATGGCGATGAAAACGAGGGCCAGTATCTTCGTGCCGATCTTGCGTCGCGGCACGACGACAAACTGGCCGGGATCGGCAAGTCTGGTATCGCTCATTTAGGTTCCCCGAAGCTTCGCGCTTCACTGTTGTTCTGGATTGATGTCAGCCTAGTCCTGACGGCTCGGCCCGCGCAAACGAGATATCGACATACAATTCATGCGTCGAATGCATAAATCCGAATTTCTGCTGGGCGACTAATTGCACCAGGCACCACAAACGAAGCCTTCTGAATCAAATATCTACTCGACTCTCCAACGATCCTGGCCGCGTTTTCTCTCTCGGGATCAGTTCCTCGATCTCGGCCCCAGGGGCTGGCGCGCGAACCACTCGATCAATGGATCGACGTCTTGATGCGCCGGTTGCGTGAACGGCGGCTACCAGCTGACGTGCGTGGAAGCCGTGGATTCGCTCGGAATTCGGATTGCGACGCTACAATCGAGGCGACGAGCAGCGAACGGTGCCACAGGCAGGCCTGGGCGCAGTGACGCTGTGACACAAAAATGAGCGCACCAGGCGCCGACCGCACAAGCGGCCAGAGCCCGTTCGCGTGCGGTTTGACCGGTTAACTGGACGTCGTATCCAGCCAGATCGTTACAGGACCGTCGTTGGCCAATTCCACCCGCATGTCCGCGCCGAAGACGCCATTCGCAACGGCAACGCCAAGTGCCGAGACATTGGCAGAGAAGTTCTCATAAAGGCGTTTGCCCTCGTCCGGCGGCGCAGCCGTAGAAAAGCCCGGGCGGTTGCCTTTCGTCTCGGCGGCCAACGTGAACTGGCTGACGATCAGAGCTGAGCCGCCCACATCGACAAGCGAGCGGTTCATGCGATCCGCATCGTCCCTGAAGATGCGCAGGTTGGCGATCTTGCGCGCCAGCCATTCGCTTTCCGTTTCAGTGTCGCCCTTCATCGCACATACGAAGACCAACAGACCATTGCCGATTTCCCCCGTCACCGCACCGTCGATGGTGACGCGCGCAGATGAAACGCGCTGGATCAGTGCTCTCACGGCGACGATCTCCCTATGCCTTCGCGCTCTTATCGGCTCCGAGGCAGTCGCGATCAAGCCCTACCCATAACTTCGCGTCGACGGTCAGGAGATCGTCGTTGAAGTCGTAATCGGAAGCATAGAGCGGCCGGCCGTGTGCGACCCGTCTCTGCCCCGAGAGCTCATTCCGAACGATACATTATGCGATCCTCGAAGCACAAAAGGTACATTCTAATTCGAAGTGAGACAATCCAATGATTTCAATGGCTTACCCTTGAAGATTTTGGGATGTCACGAAGCTATTCGCTGCTGAATCTGGCTGATCGTCGCCGCCTTTCGTTAGGCGCAACTGTGTGGCTCATTTGGCGCTACGCTGTGGAATTCAAACGACACCAAAACGCGCAAGCATCTTTCGAAGACGCATATTTTGTTGAAGAAGATGTTCTGTCAGCTGGCCCTTGAGCCGCTGATTCTCCTCTTCAAGCGCGGTCAACTCGTCGACAGGTTCTCCGCCCGACACGGCGGTCGATCGCGCAATCGGCATGCTTCTCGTAGCCTCAGTTTTGACACTCACCTGGCGCCGGCGCCTCGCTCCTCGTGGAGAACGCGGCGCTGAAGATTCCTCTTTCGATTCTGAAACTGAATTGAAAGGTGGATCATTATCTTGCGGTGATGGATAGGTTTGCTCCGCCTCCACTGGGGAGGCTGTAATCAGCTCACCGTCACCGGTTTGAGTGTTCTCCGTGACGTGAGTTTCCAGTCTCGGGTCCGGCTGCGGATCGCGGTCTTGGGCCCGAGCCTCTGAGACCACACCGGGTTCGAAAAGATGCGGCGCGTCAGCTTCAGCCTCACGCACCAGAGCCTTGAGATCTGTGTCGCCCCAGATGGAGGTAGGCCGCATGGACGACCGTCGCGCGCGATTTGAGTTCGACAACGAACTTTCGTTGTGGTGTTTTCATATGTGTCCGATCTTTGAGATTGTAGGGCAGGCTCAGGATATATCGAAACGCTCAAGCATCTTCTTAAGCTGAACATTCTGCAAATGCAGCTTTCGAGCCAATTGAATTCTCAGTTGCTGGATTTCATCGTCAAGGCCTAACACCTCGTCAAAGAACACCCCTCCAGACGAAGAAGATCGTGCATTTTGATCGCTGTTTACCACGGCTTCGCTCTGCGCAATCACGTCCGTACGGGAATTCTTCGCATGTCCTGGCTTCTTTGCCCGTGTTGTTCGTGGAGGCTTTTTGCCGGTCTCGCTTTCCGGCAGTATCGGATGCGCTTCTGCACTGGATCGGCTGACTTCTTGACGCGCGGGTGCTTGGGCCTCTTCAACATTCCCTGGCCCGTCGCCAACGCGCGCGGTATCGACCTCAGGTTCAGTTTGATCTGAAGATGCGGTCGCTACGAGCCCAGCAGATCGGTTTTCACCGTGCTCAGATCGGCGGGGTGCTTCCGTTGGGTTTTGTGCAGGCGCCGACGCTCGCTGCGCTGTGTTTTCGTTTGCCATAGCATCAGCATCATGCCCAACCGAACCCCCTGGTGTCTCGGGCGGCCCTCGCCGCGACACCAATTGAGTAAGGAATTTCCAAGGTGATTTCATTGCGCTTCAACCTCGAGCAGCCCGCACCACGACGTTTCCGCAATTTGAGTTCCGGGCTCACGACGTGAGCCCGGCGAAAATCTGTCCGACCACGAATGTAGTGGACACGGTCGATCGCTCAACCGCCCCTCGGTGATCAATCGAGTCCGAGCCGCTTGCGCAGGTCTGCGTTTTCGGCACGCAGCTTGTCTGCCAGAGTCTTCCGGAGCCGCTTATTTTCTTCTTCGAGCTGAATAAGGTCTGCCATCTCATCCATCGCCGGAAGAGGCACGTTAGCCGATCGCTCGGCTTGCTTTGGCGCCCGCTTTTTTCTCGTGCCTTTAGTGAGGTCCTTCGCCGCGCTGTTGCCAGCGACTTGCGTTTCGGTAGACGTTTGGTTCGCGTCTACGCCTTGTTCGCTACGCTTCTTGCGGCCCCTGCGTGCTTTCACGAGTGGTGTTGCAGACGCTTCGGCAATTGCCTTCGGACGCCTTGGCGCGCGCTGTTTTTTAGGCGCCGGTATTTCTGCCGGTGCAGCCGTTTCTACAACGTCGGTAGTCGAGCCCGAACTGTTCTCGTCAGCCATAAATCATCTCCCTCTGTGGTAAGAATTCTTTTCGGCGGAGAAAAAGGCGGAGTCAATAAGCGCTGTGGAGATCCGACCCACGCCCGCGTCTTTCAGAAGTTCTCTCGCGCGGTTAAACCTGTGCTCCCGCGTGCTTTGAGAGTTGTTCAGTAGTTCCGCTACACTCTTCGCCTGTAAGTCTTGGGGCAAAGCGCGAACGTGTGTGCTGCCCGTCGGGATCAGGAAGAAGAGAACCCCGAGGTTGTCGCCGAGGGGTCATTGCGAGCGCTTGCATTCCGGTAATATCATTTCGTTGGTCGGCGCTGTCGTAGCCGACTGGACCGTCGAGATCCTCGTCGCGGAAGTCGTTCGACGCGTTGGCTGTGGCGTCGCGCCCCGGAGAATGCGCGGGAATACAGTTGCTCGGTGCCATGGGCCGATCCGACGAAGGCGCCGACGATCCGGTGCAAGTAGATCTGCATGGCGTTTTTCGCCAAGCCCATCGGCGAGACTGCCGGCGTGCTCTCGACACTTACATTCATGCCATCAGCTCAATCGCACATTGGAAACCGTCCTCGGCACCATTGCGATATTCCTCTAAACGCATCGCTTAAGTTCATGATCGCGCCAGAACTTGTAAATTATTCTGATCGGTCTATCTCCGCTTGTACTTGCGTTACGGCTAATTTAACCGCAATCTACGGGTGTGATCGCAAAGGGCGAAATCCTTGGTTGCCGGATTCCCGGGAGGACTGGGATCATGGGACACGTGCTTGCTGCACGAGAATACAAACTACTACTTAAGGCGAGTGAGTTTCAGGCAAAACCAACGCTACAATCCGCCAACGCGTTTTGGACGTCGCGGATTGCGGGAATTGTCTCGCTGATAGACGAGGAACCTGAACCCTTCGAGAGGGTAGTCCATACAACCATCCGGTTCTGGGATACGGCGGACTGCGTCCTGTCGAGAAACGATCTCATCCTGCGAACGCGCGAAGAGATGGATGAGAACTTTGTTTCGGCCGGTACATTCGAGACAACCTTGAAGCTACGCATGCCCGATCAGTTCGTGGTCGCGACGACGTCCTTCGCTGAGGACGGTGAGGGCCCAGAGACAAAATTTGAGGAAGACATCGGTCCGCTCGAAGTTGTCGGTCCAGGAGCGGGGACTCGCGTCATTGTTCCCGTCAAGAGGTCGACGAGAAACCGGTTTTCCCTCTCTACGACCATCGAAGGCAACTCGCAGCAGCGGCCCGTAAGGCTCGCCGATGTTTTTGGAATGTTCCCTGGGGTGGGAGACCTGATCGGCGAGCAGGCGACCAGTGCAGATTTGGTCGGCGGATCAATGATCCACGAATACGCATTCAAGAGAGCCAAGGCAAAGTTCAGCGATAACATCGATGGCAAATTCACGTTGAGCCTTTGGTGCTTCGATGGGCCTGAGGCCAAGCCGAGCGTCGCAGAACTCTCCTTCACGTGCGAAACGCAGAACGGAACCATGCCGGGCAAGGCCGCCCACGGAGCCTACCGGCTCTTCATCGCATTCCAGAACCAACTGGCCGACATCGTTGACTCTGAAAATGCCAGCAAGACGGCGCTGGCGCTTCCGAAGGGGGACGCTAGCTAAGCTGTCTTCATTCGGCAGACGACGGCTGTTCGAACAGCCGTTGTGACCAAGTGCGCGCTCACGCTACCTCAAGAGCATTGACGTCAGCATCGCAGATAGAATGCCGCATCCGAACTACGTTGCCCGGAAGCGCCATGGCGCCACGCCGTGGATCCGAACGATCGCGACCATCGAAGAGCAGCGCTCCGATGAATCAATGGAGAGTTGGATCACCGTCAAAGATGAAATCAAATGGTTCAAGAGCAACTTTGCGTAAGCCCACGCCGGTCGACGCCAGTCGATCCCCTCGACAAGCATGGAAAGTGGGGCCTGTGTCAGGTGCGCCACGCCATCCTTCGCCATCGGCCAGGGAAAATATCCGCGGATCAGAACCAATGACCCAGTTTTTACCATTCCCCCCTGATACACGTTCATTCGGCAAGACATGAACTTGGCCGGGCTGGAATGACTGATTTATGGCCGATCGCTACCAAATTGCTTGGGCAGCCCGCCCGGAACGGCGGCGGCACTTCAATTCGCGCTTGAGGTCAAAACTTGGGTGTCAGGCCATTGAGGGTGATCCGGCCGTCCAAATGCGACCTGTCTGGCGTCAATGGAAGCTTCATGAAGCCGAGAACTTCACCGTCACGCCGCGCTGGCGAAAGTAGGCCTGCATAAGCTTCCTGCCAGAACGATTATTTTGCATGAGCTTAGCAGGGTCGAACACGGCCTCTTTCAAACCTACCCGCACCAACGCTTCCTTGAGGGTCGCGATATGCACATCGATGTCGGCATTGTCCGCCTGGAGCGATTCATAAATGCGGTTTGTTGCATCTGCTACGGTCGGCTCACTCACGATTATTTTCCCTTTGGCTGGCGCTTACCACATTTTCTTGCTTGATCCTATGTTTGTGAAAAATGCCCACTTCAAGGCGAAGGCCGTGGCGCCGCTTCAGCACCGTTTAGTGCATCGGATTGCCCGTGGGGGTCCCTCTGCCCCGGGCGCCTCCCTCGGGACAGCGCCACTGACCGCAAACCGTGCGAAGCGACAGTAGCGTCTCGATTGCAAGGGGCGGGTTGCGCTGGTCTGCCTCCAGTGCCACATGTCTTCGAATGCGGACGGAAGGTTCCAACCCATCGCCTTCCATTGCCGTCGACGCTATCGATCGCCGACCGCCTGATCGATGAGGCGCCGCAGCATCTCCGGCAGGTCAGTCAGGTGGGCGCACAACAGCCGCGACGGCACCGAGCGGAATCGCCCGTTTCGGCCGTCCCCCCCCCGAGGCGAGTTTCCCGACCCGCGCTATTCGCCTTTACTGGAAAGCAATTCGTCGAGCTGCTCCAGCTGTTCCGGCAATGCGGCCGCCGAGCCCTGTAGTGCTTCCTCAAGCGCCTCCTTGGACGGATAGATTTCGTGGAAATTCAGCAGCGTCTTCCCGCCCTGGTCCTCGAAGGTCACTGTCGTGACCGCGCCCTCTTCGCCCTCGTCGTTGGTCCAGACGATGCGCTCGTTCGGCACCACCTCGAGATACTTGCCGTAGAAGGCCATGGTGTCCGAACCGCCGGCGCCGAATTCCAGCCGATATTTGCCGCCGGTACGGACGTCCATATCGCACAATACGAGCGAAACACCAGATGCCGATTTTGGCACCCACCAGCGCTGGAACAGCTCGGGCTGGCTCCACGCCCTGTAAACCGTGCTCGGCGGCGCATTGAATGTCCGCGTTACGACGAGTTCGCGATCCCCTCTGCGCTCGACTGACATGCGGTTCTGCTCACCACTTGGACTGTTAACTTGCTGATTCATCGCTTCCCTCCTTTTTCATTTCGCTGAGGATTTCGTCCAATGCTTCGAAGCGGGCCTCGAAGAGCTTCCGATGCGCCTCGATCCACTCGGCCTCTGCCTTGAGGCCGCGTTTCCCAAGCTTGCAGGTTCTCACCCGTCCGACCTTCTGCGTGACGACGAGCCCCGCCCGCTCGAGAACCTGGATGTGCTTCTTCATGCCGGTCAGTGTCATCTGGAACTTATCCGCGAGACTGGTGATCGACGCGTCGCCTAGCCCAAGCTGATCGATTATCCCGCGGCGGGTCGCATCGGACAGCGCCGCAAATGAGAGATCGAGGGGAGGACTAATATACTGAACCATATAGTTCAGTGTTTAGCCTGCTCGCGCAGGAAGCGCAAGCGTCCCGATCTTTCCCTGCCATAGACCGGTCATTCGAGGTCATGCATCGCGGCGGCGGCAGCATCGTCTGCTGCGGGTCAAAAGCGGACCCTCGAGCCGCTGTCAGCTTTCAGCGCCTGCTTCCCGCAAGCAGTCCGCCGGCTAACGTGAAGAGTTTCGGGCGCCGCGAGGCGTACGAAAGTCCCCGAGGAAGGAACCCGCGGGCCACAGTCGAAGGCTATGGAGATTTCAGTCTGCGGCTCATGTGCGCGGTACCAGGATCGCAGTCAGGGAGTGGGATGATAGATGGCGGGCAGGTCGCTTCTTTGCGCGCCCGCGTTGCTTTCCGGGCCTGGCCGAGGCTCGTCGCAACCCTGTCGGCAGCGATGATCACCACGGACGCATGCGGTTTGACCGGTTAAAAGCCTCGTCTCGGAGGATCAGCATCGCGACGGCTAACGGCCGGGATCCGGGAAGCCTAGGCCCGGCAAGCCGCTCCGTTTGATTGAGGGTCGCATCAGAAACAGCCACCAGTACTCGTCCCCTCACCTTCCCTGCCTGACCAGCGAGCGGGCGATATCGATGATGTCGTCTCTGGCTGCCGTCAGATCATCCTTTTAAATGTCGCGTTCTTCGGTGACGCGGGTCAGTTCTCGTCTCAGCCGCCTGATCGGCTTTGCCCTTGCAGACCTCGGGGCTGTTCAGCCTGACCTCTAAACCTAAGCCGCAGCTTTTCAGATTTGCAACCGTCGTTCCACAATCCGCGCCATGATGCTGGCGCAACCGGCAAAATCGCATCATCAAACACATAGCGCGGATTGTGCACCGGAATAGTTCCGCCGTGGCCGAGCGTGCAATACGCTCCCGGGACTGCTTTCAGCATATCCGCAAAATCCTCACTTCCGGTCACAAGATCTTCGGAAACGCGGATGTTTTCGGCGCCGACAATCTCGGCGGCGGCCGAAAGAAAGGCATCAGACAGGTCCACGTCGTTCACCAGAACGTCAAAGACATTTCGGATTTCCACGTCGATCTCGATGCCGTGCATCCTGGCGAGCCCGGCGCAGATGTCTTTGATCCTGCTTGTGATCAGGTCGCGGACATCGTCGTGGAAGTACCTAACGGTGCCTGCAATCGTCGCGGTGTCAGGCAGGACATTGTATGCGTTTCCGCCATTGATCCTGGTCACGGACAACACCGCCGGCTTTGTCGGCGGGATGTTCCGGCTAACAATGGAATGCAAAACGCCCACCAGGGCCGATACGATCATGATCGAATCGCAGCCATCTTCCGGCATTGCGGCGTGGCTGCCAACACCCCGCACCGTGATATCGAAAAAACAAGCGCCGGCCATCGCCACGCCCGGCTTGATCTTGACAAGCCCGGGGGTTCCATTCGGATTGTTGTGCATTCCGTACACTTCGTCACACGGGAACCTGTCGAACAGCCCGTCTGCCATCATCGTTTGCGCCCCGCCCAAGCCCTCCTCTGCGGGTTGGAAGATCAGCACCGCCGTGCCGGCGAAATTGCGGGTGGCGGCCAAATAATGCGCTGCGCCCAGGAGCATGGTGGTGTGAGCGTCATGGCCGCATGCATGCATGATGCCATCGGTTCGCGAAGCGTACGGAAGCTCAGTCGCCTCATGAATCGGCAGCGCATCCATGTCCGCCCGCAGCCCGACCCGCCGGGTCCCCTCGCGTTTGCCACGGATTATACCCACCACGCCAGTCGTCCCCATCCCGGCATGGACGTGGTCGACGCCATACCGGGTCAACAAGTCCTGGACGATCGCCGAGGTGCGGTGTTCCTGGAAACCTAGTTCCGGGTGGGCGTGTAGATCGCGCCGTATCGCTGTAAGCTCGGCAGCGCGCTCCGCTACCTGCGGCAGTACTGGCATAGAGGTCTCCTCGGCTGGGTTGGTTTTGGCTTGGAACGGGGTTAGGTTCAACTCCGCGCGTCACGGGCAGCGCTCCGCATCGGGCGCTGAGCAGCGCCCC
Organism: Ensifer sp. 1H6; assembly: GCF_001976035.1. Taxonomy (NCBI): domain Bacteria; kingdom Pseudomonadati; phylum Pseudomonadota; class Alphaproteobacteria; order Hyphomicrobiales; family Rhizobiaceae; genus Ensifer; species Ensifer sp. 1H6. The sequence goes on from NZ_MOAI01000018.1 coordinate 89,814, forward strand.
TGCCCCCGCATATTGCTGGTCCTCGGCGTGCCCTTTGCGATGGGTTTCAGCGCGCGGAATTCTGGTTTTTCGAAGCCGAAAATACCGCACTCCGCCCCGCTAGAATATTGAATATTCGCGCAAAAACTGCAATACATGTCGGATGGCAAAGCAACCAATTGAACCGGCGCAGACATCACCCGATCTGACCCATAAGGCCTATCTTGGCATCCGGCAGATGATGTTTCACAATGAAATTGTCGCTGGCCAAAAAATACCTTTCAAAGATCTCGCCGAACAGATGGACATGAGCGTAACGCCCGTGATCCAGGCGTTGAAATACCTCGAGTTCCAAGGGCTGGTTCGGCGCGAGCCCAACAAGGGGTATTTCATTGAAGCCCTCAAGCTCGAAGAGGTTGAGGAACTCTACAAGTTTCGCAAGATGCTGGAGCTGGTCTTGCTTGAGGAGATGATGGCAGTGCTGGATCAGGCCGGCATCGTCGAGTTGCAGGCCGCGCATGACGCCTATCTCGCCTCCCTCTCGGGAAACCTGACCCACCAGAAACTCATCACGGACATGGGTTTTCACCTGACGATCGCGCGGCTGGCAAAGCAGCCTATCCGGCTCAACGCCCTAAAGACCGTTTTCGACGTCCTGCACCTGAAGTACAAGGCAAGCCTTGGCTACGTTACCCGGGAGCAATCGAACCAGGCCGATCACGGACTAATCCTCGATGCCATCATCGCTCGCGATGAGACGCTCGCAAAAACCTTGATGTCAAACCACATCGAGAACAGCGAAAAACACGCCTATCTGAACCTGCAGCAGATGATCAATGAAAAAGCCGCGATCAAGTTCTAAAGCGTGCCTCGATCATCCAGATTCGCTTCCCACGCTTCAGGCCATTGATTTTACACACATCATTGGCGCGAAGCCGCTGCCTGCACATTTTTGTACGACATGCTTCTAGCCTCCCTGTCCGGCAAGCGGATCTGAGCAATCGTCCCCAAAGCGGTCCCGATCGTTCAAATCCGCTTCTAATGCGTCAGGCCTTTGATTTTACGCATCTCGCGCAAAACCGCTGCCTGCACACTTTGGGCGACATGCTCCTAGAGAGAGTCCTGGTAGAATTTCTCGATAGTCTGGACATAGGCGGGCTCAAGCTGCAGTTCCTTGGCGCCTTCAAGCATGCCTTCGACATAAGATCTCGAGGGTTTGAACGGGCCTTGCGGGTCGATGACCTGATAGAGTTCCACATCGTGCCATTTGCCATCGTCCCCCATCGCGATGAAGGTTTTGCGGTCATAGTCCCCGATGTAATAGCCTTCTTTGACATCCAGCTCGCGCATTTCGGCCTCGGGCACCTCGAACAGCGCGCCATGCACCATTTTTCCGGGCGCCTCGATGATGTTGCTGATGCCGGCCTGCTGCTTCTTGGACCAGAAATTGAAGCGAATTTCGTAGTTCGGGATATAGCCCTTCATCAGAAATTTCGCACTCGGCAGGATCGTGTGCAGGAACTTCACTTGCAAATTGGAACCATAGGCAAAGTGTATCATGTCTTTTCCTCACATGTTGGTTTCTCGAGTGTAAGAAGGGCGCCAAGCCGGTTTCCAAGGCCGCAATCCGTGTGGATTCCGACCTGGGCCAGCTCTGCCGTAACGTCGACCGGCAGATCGAGGTCGCCGCGCTTCTGGTTCAGAACGCCCCCGAACAGCACCGGCGCGCGGACCTGTTTTTCCGCAAGCGCGTTCACCAGCATTTTGCCGTAGTCCAGCGCCATACCGTTGTGCGTGCTGATGAGGATTGCATCCAGCGGACCTTCGCCGGCCTTTTCGGCGACCTGGTCGGGATCGGCTTCGGCGCCCAGATAGACAACCTCGGCGCCGGTATTTGTCAAAAGCCAGTGCAGCACCATGATCGCGTGCTCATGCACATCGGTCGAGGCAAGGAGTATCCTCTTGCCCGCGATCCTGTCGGCGAGTTCCGGCCGTTCGAACCGCGGCAGGTTGTCCTTGTAACACTGGATGGACTGGCCAAAGATATCGGTGGGCACGATCACCGTGCGCGCGCGCAATTCCGTTGCGTCCGGTTGCCCCGCGCCAAACAATTCCTCGAACAAAGCCGGGCCCAGTTTCTTGAGCGTATAAAGCATTTGCAGTGGGTTCGCGGTATCGACGCCGGCGGCCCGGAGCCCGCTCAGGGCATTCTCGAAAACCCGTTTGCCGTGACGCCGCATGTGATCGGCGAACGTGCGGCTGTCGGAAAAATCCACGCGCGAATGCAAACGGCGAGCCGTGGCTTCAACTCGGTGCCCCAGAATCTGCGCCTCGGCAATTTCTTCCCAGGACGGGGACCGGAACGCCTCGGTCACGGGCAGCGGCAAAACCGCATGGCCGGTGGGGCACTCCAGTTGTGCCATGATGTCCCAGAGCAAATACTCCGCAACCAGTCCACGGTTCTCGTCGAAGTTCCGCGAAAAGGAAATCGTATCCCCGTAGAACATCGAGCCGACGCAATTTCCGTCATGGATCTCGTTCAGCGCGAATACCCAGCCGGCCCGCTTGACGGGATCGGACGTCAACCCGCCGATACAATGAGACAGCTTGGCGCCCAGCAGGTCTTCAACGATGTATTTCTCAAGATAGGCCCAGCCCGCAACCGTCGTGCAATCGAGAAACAACGCGCCGAATCCGTCTTCAAGATACGAATGCAGCATCACGCCCCGATCCCGCAGCGCGCCGAGGATCGCGATCGATCTGGTGGTTTCCACGGCAGTTGCAACGTGATCGTGCCAACCCGGCGCCTCATGGGCGAAATACTGCGAGAGGTTGCCGATGGTCGTCACACCCGCGCGCAAAGCTTGCACGGTGTTTCCGGTCGAGGCGGGAAATCCGATCATGAAGTCGCCCATATGCGGCTGGATCGGCGTCATCTGTCCGATCTGGCTCCAGTGCGCGGGTGTTTCCAGCAAGGGGCCGGTTTCCGCAGCAGCCTTGCTGCGCATCGCCTCGGGCAGGCCCATGCGGCGATCAAGGCAAAGACCAGCGCGGTGCACCTCGATATTGTTGAGGTTGGCCTCATGAAAGACATTGGCGAGCGCCCGTTCGGTCAGATCCCAGCTGCCCATGCCGATATGCGCGTGATAGCTGATTTCACCGCTCGTGATGCAGGCCCGTTTGAATTCAGCCTCCGATTCCACGCCCCATTTGTCGAAGGCCGCGGTGCGCCCGATCCTGATGGTTTTGGCAATTTCACGCGCTTCGTTCAAAAGGGTTCCGCAATTGGGCAGCCGATCGGCCAGGGATTGCCGCGTTACCTGTTCGAACCTGGTCTGGGTCATAGCGAGCCTCCGATCCGGATTTGCATGTGTCGCATCGTCAAAGGCCGCTCTTCAACTTGCGGACGACGGCGTCGAGCGCGCCGCTCCATGCGGCAAGGCCACCGGCCCTTTCGACCTCTTCCATGCCCCGTTCGGAGATGCCTCCGGGAACAGCGAGCGACGCCCAAATGTCCTGAAAAGGTACGGTCCTGTCGTGCTCGGCCATGGCGCTCGCCCCGCCGATTGTCTCGACGACCAGCGCGCGCGCCATGGCGCCGTCCAGACCCTGCGTCGCGCTCCAGGCTGCAAGGTGATCCATCAGCGGAAACATCATCGCATAGAAGGCACCGACCAATGCGGTCGCGGCCTCGAACTGGTCTTCCGTTCGCAGGGCATGCACGCGCCCAAACTGTTCCAGAACGTTACGCGCCGCGGCATTGTCCGGCATCAGCAACACCGGGCTCTTGTTGATCGCAGCGCAGGCGACCGGCAGCGCTCGCACTGCCGTTGCCCCGCCGACCACTCGCTGCAAGCGTTCCAGCGTCACCCCGGCGGCGACCGACACCACGACCTGATCCGTCGAGAAGGTCAGACCTGCAAGCGCCGCCTCCACATCCGCCGGGCGGGTTGCCACGATGACGACCGACGCGCCGGCAATCGCCTCCTGCGGCGTGTCAAACACCGCGGCGCGCGGATGGCGAGCTGCAACGCGCTCGCGCCGCTGCGCGTGCGGGAAAACAGCCGCAGGGCCGTCGTTCCGCCAGCGTTCTCGAAACCTGCGACGAGATACGCCGCAAAATGCCCAACGCCGATTATGCAAACTGTCCGCGTCATTACCAATCTGCTTTCTGTAATCTATTTTATAATTACAAATCAAATTTCATAGAGTCAATCCGTTGCGGGATGGACGCGCCGACACACGCCTAAAAATGGCGGAGAACGCCTGAAACGTCACAGGTTGTGACAGGAAACCGAATGATCCTCGGCAATAGCCCTCAAGGTTGGCGCAACCGATTGGCAGACAGCGGTCTTGCGCACGCATCGCGTATGAAAAGGGCAACTGCTCGGCGCCTTCAGAGGGCTTGAAACGTCACCTTGAAGCACAATCCGCGAGCCACGGCTCCGTGGATCGGGCACCGGGATCGCGGACAGAAGCGCCTGCGTATAGGGATGCTGCGGATTTGAGAACAAAGCCTGATATGAAGCGATCTCGACGATCTTGCCCAGATACATGACTGCGACCCGATCCGCGACATGTTCCACGACCGCAAGGTCATGCGAGATGAACAGGTAGGAGAGGTTGAATTCTTCCTGCAAATCCAGCAGCAGGTTGATGATCTGCGCCTGGATCGAAACATCCAGCGCCGACACCGCCTCATCGCAGATGATCAGCTCGGGGCCAACCGAAAGCGCGCGCGCGATACCGATCCGCTGTCTCTGGCCACCTGAGAACTCATGCGGGTAGCGGTCTGCGTGCCTGGGGCTCAACCCCACCTTTTCCAGAAGATAGGCGATCCGGTCCTTGCGTTCCGCGGCGGTCATTCCGTGAATCTTCAGCGGCTTGTCCAGCGTCTGCGTCAACGTCTTGCGCGGATTGAGCGACGAATAGGGATCCTGGAAAACCACCTGAATCCGTCGTCGCAACTCCAACTGCTTGTCCCTGGGCAAGGATTGCAGGCGGGTTATATCCACCCCATCAAAGACGACATCGCCGCCGGTGGCCTGTACCAGGTTGACTATCGACATGCCTGTCGTGGTCTTGCCGCAACCGCTTTCACCGACGATGCCCAGTGTCTCGCCCCGCGCCAGGGTAAACGACACACCATCGACCGCGCGGATTGGCAAAGCCTTGGCGTTAAAATGGACCTTCAGATCGTTGACCGTCAACAGAGCGCCCGATGCCGTCATGTCATTGCTCCCGCCAGGGTTCCAATTTTGATGCACCGGGCCATGCGGTTCTCGCCGACCGCTTGCAGTTCGATCGCGCTGCCGGCGCATTCGGGGCCGGCGACCGAGCAGCGGTCGCGGAACGCACAACCGGCCGGAAAATCGATGAGACTTGGTACCATGCCCGGAATCTCCTGCAGGCGGCGGCGTCCCTCTTGCGTCCGGCTGCCGAGTTTGGGCACCGATCGCAGCAGTGCCTGGGTGTAGGGATGCTGCGGGCTGTCGAATATCTCGTAGACCGAGCCGACCTCGACGACCTGTCCGGCATACATCACGATCACCCGCTGCGCCATTTCGGCAATGACGCCGAGGTCATGGGTGATCATCAGCACCGCGCTGCCGAACTCGTCCTTCAACCCCAGGATCAGATCCATGATCTGGCTCTGGATCGTCACATCCAGCGCCGTTGTCGGCTCATCCGCGATCAGGATTTCCGGGTTGCAGGCCAGCGCGATGGCGATCATCACGCGTTGGCGCATGCCGCCCGACATATGATGCGGGTAATCCCTGACCCGCTTTTCCGGCGACGGGATCTGCACCTTGCGCAGCAGCTCGATGGCGCGGTTCATGCTTTCCCGGCGGCTCAAGTTTTGATGCCATTGCATGACCTCGGCGATCTGGTCTCCCACGGTGAGCAGCGGATTGAGCGAGGTCATCGGCTCCTGAAAGATCATCGAGATCCTGTTTCCGCGGATCGAGCGCATATAGGCGTCGTCCTGCGCCAGAAGATCGATGCCCTTGTAGCTGACGCTGCCGGCGGCAATCCGGCCGGGCGGCGATTTGATCAGCCGCAGGATCGACAACGCAGTCACGCTCTTGCCCGAGCCGGACTCGCCGACAATGCCCACCGTTTCACCCGGATCGAGATCAAACGAAACATCCCTGACCGCCGGCACGACGCCGGCGGGGGTGCAAAACTCCGTTCGCAACCCGCTTACTTGCAAAAGTTTGGCCGCCTTGGGCATAGTTCTTCCTCGTGTCGTGCGGGAAACCGCGTGTCGTGCGCCGGCGGATTACGCGTTGTTCTTCAGCACGCTTCTGGGATCCAGAATGTCGCGCAGTCCGTCGCCAAAAAGGTTCAGGCCAAGAACGGTGATGAAGATCGCCAGACCGGGAAAGATCGAGAGCCAAGGCGCGGTGAAGAAGAGATCGCGCGACGACGACAGCATGCCGCCCCAGCTTGGCATCGGCGGCTGCGCGCCGAGCCCAAGGAACGACAGCGCGGCCTCCATCAGGATCGCCTCGGCGCAGCCGAGGGTGGCAATCACCAGCACCGGCCCCAGGACGTTCGGCATTATCTGGCCGAAGATGATGCTGGTCTTGCTGTATCCCAGCACTACAGCGGCGTTCACGTAGTCGCTCTTTTTGATCGACAGAACCTGCGCGCGGGTCAGACGACAGGTATAGGACCAGTTCGTCAGCCCGAGGGCGAGATAGATGTTGAACAGGCCCGGCCCCAGCGCCGACATGATCGCCAGCGCGAACACGATGACCGGGATCGACAGCATAATGTTGGTGGCCCCCATGATCAGCTCGTCCCAGAACCGCCCGAAATAGCCCGCGACCAGCCCTAACGAGACGCCGATGATGGTGTTGGCGATCTGCGTAATCAGGCCGACACTCAACGACACCTGCGCTCCGTAAACGACGCGCGAGAACGCATCGCGACCACTCGTATCGGTGCCGAACAGATGCGTCGCGTCCGGCGGCAACTCGGCACTCAACAGATCCGCGTCGTTGATCGGGTCGAACGGGGCGATCAAGGGCGCGAAGATCGCCATGAGCGTGACAAGGGCGACGATGAGGCCACCGTAAAAGAGGTTCTTCTGTCGGAAAACGCGGCGCAGGTTCATTTGAAATCAATCTGTGAGTTGATCACATTGTAGAGAATGTCGACGAGCAGGTTGACGATCAGAAACACCATGACGATCACCAACAGGCAGCCCTGCGCCACTGGGATATCCCGCTGGAAGATCGACTCGACCAGCAAAGATCCAATCCCCGGCCATGAGAACACGCGCTCGACGACGACCGTCTGACCGATCAGCGATCCGAACAGCATGCCTGCGGTCGTCAGGATCAGCACGAAGGCGTTTCGAAAGACGTGCTTGTAGCTGATCTTGAATTCCGACAGCCCCTTGGCCCTTGCGGTGCGGATATAGTCCGCCGACAGCACCTCAACCACGGCGGCGCGGGTAATGCGCGCCAGCAGAGCGCTGTAGCCCACGCCCAGCGTCACCGCCGGCATCACTAGGTTGGCAAACGCGCCGTCTCCATACCCGGAGGTTGGCAGCAAGCGCATCATGTAGCTGAAGGAATACATCAGGAGGATGCCAAGCCAGAATTGCGGGATTGAAACACCCACCACCGCCGCCACGGTCGCAAGCCGGTCGGGCCAAGCCCCCTGTCTTAGCGCCGCGACAAACCCTAGCGGAACGCCCAGTGCGATCGCGATCGCCATCGCGGAGAAGGCAAGTTTCAGCGTCGCCCACAGCCGGGCGAACACCACGTCGGCCACGTCATAGCGCCGCAGATAGGACTGGCCCATATCGCCTTGGGCCAAGCGGCCGACATAGTTGAAATACCGGACATAGGCGGGCTTATCCAATTGCAGGTCGGCCTTCAGCTTCTCGACAACCTCGGCGCCCAGCTCAAGCCTGCCTGCCGAACTCAACGCGGCATTGCCGGGGATGACGTTCAGCAACAGGAACATGATGAGCGTAATTCCCAGTATCGTCGGGATGAACTGAAGAATGCGGCGAATGGCAAAGGAACGCATGTCGGTTTCTCTCTGTCGTCACCGGAAAGCCCGTGACGACACATTGCGGTGCTCGGGGATGCAGCTGATATGTCGGGAGATGGAAAGAACCAGTCGGCACTACTATCGCAATGCTGACTGGTCGATGGACGTCAACTATTTGCCGGAACGAGGAGACGTGGATTCAACCCAGACATCCGCCATGTCCTGGTACATGATCTCGATCGCGACCGGCTCAAGCCCGTGCACCCATGGCTGAACGGCAAGAACGGCCTTGTTGTAGTTGAGGAGCCACACCGCGGCGTCATCGCGGAAAACGGCATCTGCCTGTTTGATGAGAGCAATCCGGGCAGCCGGATCGGTTTCCGCCTGAGCCTTGTCAAGCAATGCATCATACTGCGCATTGTTGTAGTGCGCATAGTTGCCGGAGGTGTTCGCCGTTTTCGAATGCCAGCGTTTCAAAGCCACCAATGGCTCTGGGCCTGAACCGAACGACCAGATGATGCCCTGAAAATCGTCCGCAACCATCTTGTCGTAGAGGATACCCTCCTCCAGCTGCTGGGTCGTTACCTTGATGTTGATTTTGCTAAGATACTGGCCGACAACCTCCGCAACCGCGACACCATAGGACATATTCGCGCTTCCGAGGATCTTCAGCTCGAAGCCGTTTTCGTAGCCGGCCTCTTTCATCAGCGCCTTGGCTTTGTCCAGATCAAAGCCAAGCCCCGTCGCCCCACGGTCGAACCCCTCCGAAGATTCCGGCAACCAGCCCACCGGATTGTATGCCTTGCCCTTCAGGAACTTCTGATTGATGGCGTCCTCGTCAATCGCGTAGCTGATTGCCTGACGCACCTTCCTGTTGGCAAGCGGCTCGTATTTCTGATTCCACACGATCAGACGGGTGAACATCTCGGCGACTTCGATCAGGTCGCCGGAATATTCGGAATCGTTCTTGTAGCTGCTGTATTGCGGTGCTTCGACAATGATCGAATCCAGCTCCTTGGCCCGGAACGCGATATCTCGCGACGCGCCTTCCTGCATGATCTTGAATGCGACGGAATCGAGATAGGGTTTTCCCTTTTCATAGTATTCCGGGTACTTGACCAGCGAAACTTCGCTGCCTTCGACCCATTCCTTGAACTTGAATGGCCCGCTTCCAACCGGTGTAAGCCCGAACTTTTCGCCCAGCCGCTCCACCTCTTCCTTGGGTACAATCGCTGTACCCGGCAGGTAGAACTGGTAGGCAGGGTCGACCTTTTCGGTCAGGGTGATCGAGAACGTCCTGTCGTCAATCACCTTCACCCCGGCCAGGGTCTCGGCCTCGTCCTTTTGCAGCGCATTTGCGCCAACGATCACCTGCAGGTAGCCCGACGTGGGGCTGACCGGATCCATCGTCAGCATCCGCTCGTAGGAATAAGCAATATCGCTGGCGACGAGCTTGCGCCCATTGTGGAAGGTCATGCCATCCTTCAGCGTATAGGTGTATGTCAAGCCGTCGTCTGATGCCGCGACAGCCTCCGCCAGTTCCAGCACCGGCCTCTGTTCTTCCGTGCTCCACATGTAGAGGGTTCTGAAGATGTTGTTCGTGACCAGATGGTCCTGCTGCTTGGCTGTTTTGTGCGGGTCCAACGTCAGGATGCTGCCATCGTAGGGCGCAACAAAGTTGAACGTTCCTCCGCTCTCGGCAGCTTTCGACGTAACACCTGCGCCGACCACGGCGAGACAGGCAAGCAGGCTTATGCGCAAGGTATGCTTCATTCGTTCCTCCATATTTTCATGCCTTCACGCTTGTTCCATGCCGTCTAACGCGGCTCGAGCGTTTGTTGAAAAACCCGGCCGGCCATGACCCGCGCGCAGCGATAATATCGCGATATCAGAAACCGCCCCCACTTCCAGAGAGAATTTATGAGGCGTATGCAATCATGTCAATAATTATAAATAAAATTAGAAATCATATTTTTATACCATCATCCATCGCAGCCTTAGCGAGGACACAAGGGTGCACGGAAGTTGCCCGGCAAAATTCAACGAGAGCTCAAGAAGGAAGATATCCGCTACCGTTCCCGGGGCGATCTCTCGCTCGAGAACCGAGACGGGCAGCGAGTACGCAAGCGAACTTTCGCTCAGACGAATGAAAAAGTTCGCCCGCCATGCGCGGTTGCGGGAGAGGGCCGCGTCCAATAAGCTCTGGCGGCAGTTCGCAAGCGCTCAGTTGACGAGGATGATCATGGCGACCGGTACCGTTAAGTTTTTCAATCAAGACAAGGGCTTTGGCTTCATCACGCCTGACAACGGTGGAGCGGATGTGTTTGTCCATGTGTCGGCGGTCGACGACGCAGGCCCGCTTCGAGAAGGTCAAAAGGTCAGCTACGAGCTTGGCCAGGACCGCAAGACCGGAAAATCCAAGGCCGAAAACGTCAGGTCAGCCTGAACTGCTTGAACCTCACCTCGGACATCGCATGACCGGATGCGGTCGGCATGACGACGAGAGCAGACGCCAGAAAGCAGATAACCGGTTCAGGTGGGTTCAAAGCCAAGCACGAAATCGATGACCTTCGACGAGGACATTTCGCAGGGCTTCAGGATGGCGCTCGCGTCAGAGAGCACATAGAGGTTGAAGCTGACGACATCCGCTCCGCCCAGCTCCTCGCCATACAACCACACTCGTTTCCCATCGGCCGAGCGCCTGACGGTCGCGCTCCATCGACGGCCCTGGAAAATTCCGTGCACGTAACCCTCAGGAAGCTCCGCAAGCGCCTTCTCGAACTTAACCAGAAACGCAGTCGATAGCTCAGACGCCGACTGCGTCATGGCGCCAGGCACTCGTCACAAATGCCACAACCGTCGGCGTCCATCCGCGAGGCTGACCGCTTCTTTTGACAACAGAGGCATATCATCGCGTTTCCCAAGTCACCTTCATCGCGTTCTGGCGGGATGACTTCGGTTTCGGGGACGGAAAGGACATTCGTTGAAAGCTGATCCATCTCGAGGCTCCATGTCGAGGATTCCTCAGAGATAGGAAAGTTCCAGACAGGCGCAAGTGCTGGCGCGCAAAGCCGAATTCACCCCAGGAGCGTCACTTGGTCGATAGCGTGTGAATAGACCGCCCCCTCCCTTCCCTTGCAACCGCCCCAGCCGGTCCGGTCGGGGGCTTGCGAGCTGAAGCGTCGCATTTCTAAATGGCTGAAGACGCCGGATGGGACACTTATACTTTGCACAACCGCGGACAGCTCAACCTGGCCGCCACATAAAAGGGCACAAAACCGGGACATCCTGGCGACAGAAGTCCGCTTTGCGCCCATTTGCGGTCATAGTTGAGCTAGCTGCCTGCCAGACAGCATAGGTGCTGGCTCCTCAATACAAAACAGACCGATCTAAGGTTTCTGGGGTCCGGTAAGGGGAATGTTATTGGACACTAGCGTGTTCGGCTCGGCACGCTGGGCAACAGGCAAGGTGCTGCAAAAGCTCTCTTCGAAGGACGATGGTTTACTAATCGGCCGTGATCCGACAACGGACAGCCCAGGCGGCGCTTCGTTAGCCTGCCCTCCCGGATACTGACGATTCTGAGAAGAAGCAGCAGGCGGTATGCACCCCCTCAGGGGACATCAACGAGACTTACGCGAAGGTCATTGATGACGGTGGCGAGTCCACGCGCGCCAATCAGTGGTACGAGGCGCACGGCGGCAAGCTTCGAGACCGCTCGGTCAAAGATCGCGAGGTTCGTATGTCCATTCAGGCGCGATGGGTAGATGATGCCGTCCGGCTGGGATCCGTGTTCATGAAACGCAAGCGACCATGCCCGCGCCAGGCTCTGGCGAGAAGATTTCGCGACATCTGTCGGCACGCCCATCCTGATCGCATGGTCCTCACGCAGATCGACAAGGTGGAGTTCCGCGTTGGTCTCGATTTCCGCGTAGCGCCGGGCGTAAAGTTCTTTCTCCTCGATTGGAAGGTCTCCGATGAGGCCGTCGCGTCGGTCGCGCAGAACTGCTTCCAGGAAACAGACCTTGAGGGTGTCGCCAAGATAAAGAACGCCAAACCGTTTGGCGGCGTCACGCCGGCGAGGATCGCTGAATCGGCTCGGCGTCTTTCCGTAGCCCAACGGATCGGGGAAGGCGCTTCCATAGATGCGTCCAAATTGGCGACCAGCGGGTACGATCTCGATTTCGAGCGGAAAATTCTCAAAACCCGCCGGCGGCTTGATTGCAGCCATTTAGCGAAAATCACCGCGGGCAACGCTTTCGGCCGCGGCAAGGATGTCGTCGTCATGGCCGCGTTTCAGCGCATCGAGCCCCGTCCGCTCATCCAGAGCGCCATGCGGCGTAATCAGGAAACGGTAAACCGCCCATGCGCTGCCCAGAATCGCATGCAACTTCCGGAGCGCAGCATAGGGCCGTCCGTCCCGGTCGAGTTGCCATGCCGGAAAGCGGAAGCCGCGTTTGGCGCCGTCGAGCCCCAGAACCTGTCCATTCTGACGCTTAGTGTTGACGGTGACACGTGACACGCCAAGCAGATCGGCAAATGCGTCCGCGCTCAGCATGTCGTCCTCGGCGAGGATTTCTGCAACGCGCCGTCGCCCGCGCTCCCGCGCCGTCGCCAGCGCGGCCTGCAGCTCGTCATCGGGAACGGCCATCGCTTCGATCGGAAATGCATCCTCTCGAAGCGCGGGCTCTTCCTCGACGACCGAAATCGTCTGCGCTCCGGCCTGCGGATCCACGACCACGCGGAAGCTGACCTGATGGCCAGCCTTACGGCTCAGTTGAACCGCCTTGGCATACTGCCTGATAAGAGCCTTTTCAAAATCGGCCTTCCGAGGCAGCTTCATCGAGAGTGCGACGTTGGAAGAATCGCTGTCTATTGTTTTCGTGATGGACATTGGCTTCAGCCTCCTGCCCTAGTATTTAGGTGCGGCGCGATAGCTCGTCAAGTTCGTTAAGTTTGTAAATAGGTGCGATGCCGGTCCGGAATTCAACGGGTAGTTCGATCCAGCGCCGCGCTAGATCGGGTGAGCGGCACTTTTTAGTTGAGAACGAAACCACTGTTTGCCCCGGAAAATGTCTTGGTCGCCGTGCATATCATGCCGACAAAGCCAGTCGACTTCGAGGCGCTGGAAAACAGAGCGTACTAGGCGCCGGCAGCAGCGCTGCCAAGGCAAACTCGCGAGATGTGGTGGAGAACAACAAAAGGCACCTCGATGCCCAGGGGCAAAGCCATAATGCTCATCTCAGCCACAACTTCTGGCGAGTAAGCCAGTCGAAGCTGTGCGCAGCCCCCACCTGGCGGCCACACCGATCAATAACTTGCTCAGCTGAAAATGACCTGTTATGACCAGTCCGATGTAAACCCTCTTTGGAAAGGCGATCCATGTCATTTCAGCCGAGCGACGTAGCCTCAGCGATGATAGATGCGGCGCGCGCTGGCGGTGCCATCGCTCTAAAATACTACGCTGCGAACGAGACCATCGGCATGGTTGAAAAAGCGCCCCGGGACTATCAGTTGGCGGCCGACATCGCGACCGAACGCGCGATTGCAGCTGTGCTCAATGAGAAATGCCCGGACGCGGGGATTGTCGGCGAGGAAAAGACAAGCGACCGGGCTGGAGACGGCCGGCGGACATTCATCATTGACCCGATCGACGGGACGTCGAACTTCGCGTTCCATATTCCATTCTTTGCGCAGGTCATTTCGCATCTGGAAGACGGCCGAGTAACGGCTGGCGTCGTCTTCGACCCAATCCGTGACGAAATGTTTGTCGCGGAGGCAGGTAGAGGCGCATATCTGAACGGCAAGCGGCTGCCCGTTTGCGGCGATGTGTTGCCGGAGCGATCCGTGGTCGGTGTCGGACTTCCCATCCCCGGACAGGTCCAGGGGATATCGGTTGAGCGCTATCACGCCGCCCTGCGCGCGGTGATCGACCGGGCGGCCGTCACCAGGCGGCTTGGTTCCGCTGCGCTTTCCGTTGCCTATGTCGCAGCCGGTCGGCACCACGCTTGTTTCGAAGATGGGCTCGACACGCTCGACTATCTCGCTTCTGCACTGCTGGTCAGGGAGTGCGGAGGCGTCGTCACCGACTTCCAGGGAAACGAGCAGAATGGCAATGGCGCAGTTCTCGCCAGCGTGCCGGCGCTTCAACCCTGGCTGCTTAGTCTGTTTGGGGAATGACCCGGTCTAGCATGTTTTCAAGAGCGAGCGGCTCGTCCGTGGTGACTTGATCCACGCCGGCCTGAACCAGACGGCGCAACGTCTCGTCCACCCCGTGGTGGTCGGCATTGAGTGTATATGCGTCGACCTTCATGCCCGCCGATTGAAAAATCGAAACGACGTTCACACCGGCATCGAGCCCGGCAAGTATGATCGGGTATTCGAGATAGACATATGACGCGAATGGCACCCTGCCGACAGCGTCGCGAGCAAATGCCTCAAACGCCAAGGTTTGCTGCAACTCTACCAGTGTGTCATCACGGCAAGGGTCATAGCCGATCTTGAGCCCCGGTAGGCCGGCGCCAAGGCTGAGCAGTCCTGCCGGATCATCTCCCGAAAGGATAAAGCGGTCTGCACAATAAGCGAGACAATCATGAAACCGCTGACGATGACCATCCGAAAGCGCTCTTATGTCGTCCTTGAAATCGAGCTGCATCAAGGCATTCGGATGAACCACCTCGCTGCCCATCGCGGCGGCAAGATCGCCAAGCAGCATGGGTTGCAGGTCGGTCAGATGACCATCATCGGTGCGCATTACCATTGACCTGACATCCGACGACGTGAAATCCCGCACCGGACCAGCAGCACTCGTTTCCCGATCGACAGTCGCGTCGTGCAGACAGACGAAATCGCCGTCACCCAGAGCGCGAAGATCCACTTCCATCGATGCGCCGCATGCTGCGCCCAGCAGCATGCGGCTCCGACCGAACGCCCCGTCGGTCCGCACCTGGCGCAAACGGTGCCACTTGAGAGTGATCATCTGGCGGCGGCTGCAGACCGGAAGACGTCGTGCCCATCCTTGAAAACGGAGAAATGAACGGGATCAAGGAATATTTCCTGGCCCGGTTCGAGTACCGTCTCCGTGTCGGCATGTATCTTCACGCGGTTGACGCCGTCGGTTGTCGCCTCGACGGTGCGGTAAGCTCCGAAATGGACGACCCTGGTAATCTTCGCCGATGCCGAAGTGTGTCCACCTTGGGCAGCGATCGCCAGCTTCTCCGGCCGAACAGCAAGCGTTGCCTCACCATCCGGCAATGGTACTTTTACTCTGAAACCGGCAGCATCCATCACCCCCGACGAAACACGCCCGTCGATCAGGTTCATCGCGCCGATGAAGCCGGCGACAAACCTGTCCTGCGGCTGTGCGTAGATATCGGCTGGTCCACCGACTTGGTTGATCTTTCCAACCGACATCACGACGACCCGGTCCGCTATCGCAAGCGCCTCGTCCTGGCCGTGGGTTACAAAGACGGTGGTGATGCCAAGCTCGCGCTGGATGTTACGTACTTCCTCGCGCAGCCGCTCCCTGAGATGTTGGTCGAGGCTGGCGAAAGGTTCGTCCATCAGCAGGATTTTCGGCTCCAGAACGATGCATCGCGCGATCGCAACGCGTTGCTGCTGACCGCCCGAAAGACGCAGCGGGCTGCGCTTGCCATAGCCGCTGAGACCGACGAGATCGAGCGCTGCATCGACCTTGCGGGCAATTTCCGTTCGGCTCATCTTTCTGAGCTTCAACCCGAACGCGATGTTTTCAAAGACGTTCATATGCGTCCAGAGCGCGTGGCTTTGAAAGACCATCCCGGTCGGGCGGCTTTCCGGCGCGCTCGCCGTTACGTCGATACCATCGATGAGAACGCTACCTGCCGTGGGGTTTTCGAAGCCTCCCATGATCCGCAGGAGCGTCGACTTGCCCGATCCCGACGGTCCGAGCAGGCAGACCAGTTCGCCCGATGCTATTTCGAGAGAGATGTCGCGGACTGCGGCCACGTTGCCGTAGCGCTTCTCGATTCCCTTCAATTCCAATTTCGCCATTTCAACAGAACTCCGACAACACGCGTGCGTGCGGCGTCATGCGCCAAATCCTTTTGCAAACTGGTTCGACGCCAGGACACGGCGAGCAAACAACAATGCGATGAACGATGGCACCCAAAGCAGAACCGAGAGGACGGCCCCATATTGCACCACGATCTGCCCGGTAATCATCTGCAACATCACCATTGGCATCGTGCGCAACTTGGGAGCACCGACCAGCCATGCGCCTTCTGTCTCGTAAAAGGTCGAAACAAATGTGAGCAGCATCGCTGCCCCGATAGCGGGGGCGGCTTGGGGAATAGTGATGCGTATGAATGTCCGCACGGGCCCGGCCCCCACATCACGCGCGGCTTCCTCTAACCGACGGTCGACGCCGCGGAATGCCGCCGACGGGAGCCAGATCATGATCAGCATGGTATTCAGCAACTGCACCAGGACGATGCCCCAGAACGTGCCCACAAGGCGCAGGCTCAGGAACAGCGTCGCGATCATCACGATGAGCCCGAATCGGGGAAAGGCGTTGATTGCGAGGAACGACATCATGAAGGTCCGGCGCCCGACGAACTCCATCCGTGCGAAGGCATAGGCCGCCGGCAGACAGATCACCGCCGACAGAAGCGTCACAGTGACCGAAAGGGCAAGTGACAGGCGCAAGGCCGACAGAACGTCGGCCCGCGCCAGGGTCGTGTGCCAGTAGCGCAAGCCCCATTCGGTCGGAAGCAGCGCCGGGTAGGTCCATTTCTCGGCAAAAGCCCAGAGAAAGACCGTCGCGATGGGCATCACCACATAGGCAATGAGGACAAGCATGATGACGATGCCGACGATGGTACTGGCGCGGATCTTCATACGTCCTGCTTTCTCGTCAGCATGACGACATAGAGGATGCCAAACACGGAGCAGGTCAGGAAAGTGATCACCGCCTGCGCTGCGGCAAAATCGGGCTGACGGACTTCCGAAAATGTCCTCAGCATGTAAGGGCCCATCATCTCCGGAGACGCCGGTCCCAGCATGTAGGGGATAACGAACGAGCCGAAAAGGCTGATGACGTTCAAGGCGACCACGACCAGAAGCGAGTCGACCATGAGCGGCAGAATGATACGATGGAATATGACGACATAGCCGGCTCCGACATCGCGGGCGGCCTCGATTGCCTCTTGTGACACCTTCGCCATGCCAGCCGTCAGGATGAGCAAGGTCAGGGGCATATGGTCCCAGACCAAGCCGATGACCGGCCCCCACGGAGTCAGATATGGCGAGTTATAGGATCTGAATCCGACCAACTCCAGCAGTGACTGAAGCAGGCCGTTCGGGCCGATGTATCGAATGAGCGCATAGGCGACGATGATGCCTGGCACAAACATCGGAAAAAGCGCCAAGGCTTGAACGACGGCGGCCAAGCGGCTGCGGGTGAAATGCAGATAGATGGCGATCGGCAGACAAATGGCGATCAACAGAACCAACGTCACCACCGTCGTCCACACGGTGCGAACATAGTTGGCAACACTGTATGGATCGGTGAAGAACCGATGATATCGAGCAAGGCTCCAGGAGACGGAGCCGTCGGCTGCGGTCTCCTGGAGTGTTTGCAGGACAGAAACGCCAGCGGGATAAAGCAGCAGGCAGACCATGACTGCAAGCGGCGGACCGATTAGCAGCAGCCCTTTCAGGTTTCGTGTAGAGTTGCCTTCGCTTCCCAAACCAGCGCTCCGATCTCTTAGTTTCGCGCGATCGCGGGCGCGACGTTGCGATACCAGCCGTCATTGACAGCGGCTTCCCACTCGCCGTCGGGGAAGGCAGGAATCGACTTCGGGATGATGTCGGCGTTTGCAGTGCGGATCTCGTCCGAAAGATGAGACCATTCGATCGACGGAAAGCCGGCGATCTGATCGACGATCTGTTCCTGGACGGCAGGCGAAATGAGGACGTTTGCGAGTTTGGTCGCAGCCTCAATGTTCTTGGCATTTGTCGGAATGGTGCAATAGGCAAACCCGCCAACGAATGCCAGATCCTGCAGTTGCGCGAGCTTGATATGAGACGGTAGCTCACCCGATTTCAGGCCGGACAGGGCCTGATCCGACCAGGTTGGCACCATCGAGACGACGCCCGATACAAGCAATTGCAGCGACGGCGTGTTGCCGGCCGTGTAGGATCCGCCCTGGTAGAGCGAAGGTGCGAGATCCCTCAGGATCTCCCAGGCCGGCGGCAGCATCGCGTCGGCTTTTTCCTTGCTGAAATTGGCTGCCGTGAATGCAGACGGGTCTCGTCCGTTGGCTTCGTGGATCGCGCGCCGCACGAAATTGCCGCCGGATCCGCCCTTGTCCGGACGATTGTAGATGAACTGGCCGGGCGTTGCCTTGATCCAGGCCGTCAGTTCCTCCCAGGTCTTTGGAGGCGTCTGCACCTTGGTGGAGTCATAGGCCAGAACCACCTGTGACCCACGGTATGGCAGGCCGAAATTCGTATCGATCGCAAGCTTGTTGAGCTTCGAATAGTTGCTCATCGATGCCTTGGAAAAATCGAGCCAGAGACCGGCATCGATCGCGCCGACGGTATTGCGTGGATTGAAGGCCTCCATCACATCGACCTGCGGATCACTCTTCGTCTTCAGTGCCGCTAGGGCACGATCCGCCAATGCCATCATCCCCGAGTTTCCGTCTGATACCGTAACGTTCACGACGAGGTCCGGGAGCTCTTGCTGCAATGCCGGAACAACGACATTGGACCAGAAATCTGCCACGTTCTGATCGCTTCCCACGATCACTTCAACCGCCCCGTCAGCGCTAAAGGCTACCCTGGGGCTGATGGCAATTGCCGCAGCAGCTGCCGCTGCGGATGCAAGGAATTCCCGACGTTTCATATGCATGCTCCCACGTTGCGTTTGATGTGTCGTTCTCTACCAGGTAGCTTCCGCCATGCTTTGAAGAAGCTCACTTTCGCGGGGCAGCGCCTTGCCGCCATGCGCCGTCACCGAGGCCGACCCGCAGGCAACCGCCGCTCGAAGCGCCTTCTCAATCTGCCAGCCCTGCAATAATCCGTAGATGAAGCCGGCGTTAAAACTGTCGCCGGCACCCGTCGTGTCGACGACCTCGACTTGCGGCGCACCAATTTCGATGACATGGCCCGCATGGAGTGCGGAAGCGCCATATGCGCCGCGCTTGATCACCGTAGTCGGGCAATATTCGGCAAACGCCAATAGCGCCGCATCATGGCTCTCACTGTTTGTCAGCCGCTTTGCCTCGGTCTCGTTGCAGATGAAGCAATCCGTGCGGCGCAGAATCTCGGCGAGATTGCCATCGGCTATATCTTCGTCGACATGCTGGCAATCCAGGCAGCAAAAGATGCCGATGGAGCGGGCAAAGGCGAACAGATCTGCCAAGTCGCTCCGGCAGGTGAGCCCTTGCACGATGAGGACACGCGGCCCGAGCCGTTCGATCTCAGCCTTTGACGGAAGCGTCTCGTCCCCTTGGAAGTGACTTATGAACCCGCGGTCGTGTGCCATGGAGAAGGCAGCGCTCAGGCGTATTCTTGCCTCTGCGCGGCGCTGGAACAGAGAAGCGTCGATATCATCTCGCGTCGCCGCTGCGATCATCAGCTGGCTGAAAAGATCAGCCCCGGTCTCGCACCACCAGCCGACCTTCACACCGAGCAAGGAAAACGCGCGCGCCGTCGTATAACTGGCTCCTGGGACGGCATCAAAGTTCTTCGACCACACGTCAGCGCCGAGCTTTGGTATCTCGCCAAGACCGGAAAAAATCAGGTCGTAGTAATACTCGCCGGCGAGCACCACGTCGTAAGGGGAGGCCCTGCACCGCTTTGAGAGCATCAGCGCCATTCCCCGGCAAAGGGTTGATGTGCAGCGATGTATTGCTCGACCAACGGCTCCGCGCGCGAGTAGGACAACACAAGCGGATGCGCCACAAGCGCCTCTACGGCGAGATCCTTCCGCCGCTCGGCAATCGCCCTGACGGCGAGCCGCTCGTAACGCTTGATGTTGTGCACGAGTTGCGCTTGAGCCTCCGGCATAGCCCCGATTTTTTTTGCCTTGATCCCGTCTCGGCCGACGACGCAGCTCACTTCGACGACGTCATCCGGACGAAGGCTGTCGATAGCGTCCCCGTTGCGCACGTTCAATCCGATATGGCACTCGGCTCCCGATTCCATCGCATCGATGATATTGAGCGCAACGCCGGCATAGCCCTCGCCGACACCGTCCGCGGCATGCGCACTGACCGCGCGGATGGCCCTGTCGGCATCTTCCATGCTCGGCGCTTCGGGCCGCGCGTAATGCATGTAAGTCGCCTCGCGCCGCTGCTCATAGGCGAAGTAGGCAGCCAGGGCAGCATCCGCATCGCGCTCGACGCCAATGGCAGAGAGTTCAGCAATCAATGTTCGATTGAGATCGCGCACTTCCTCGCCACGGGTGCGCGCATCGGCCTGGATGTCTCCAAGCGCCTTCTCGGCATAGTAGAAGTAGTAGAGATATTCGTTGAGCCAAAGGCGATGCCGCCGGATAATCGACGGATCAAAAATGCGCTGCGCCGTTTCGGCAAGAAACGCATCGTCATCCAGCAGGTCTTGCAGAACCTCGCGCCCTCCAACGACCGCCGACCGCGTGAACGATAGATGATTGAGACCGAAGACTTCGGTCTGCACGTCCCTGACGGCAACACCGAGCTTCTGCGCCACCGCTTCCTGGGCCGCGTTGGCACCATCACAGATGCCGACGACACGATCGAAGCCTGCGTCGCTCAAAGCCTGGGCCACCAGGCCCGCCGGGTTGGTGAAGTTGAAGAGCCAGGCATCCGGACTGACCTCTTTCAAAAGCCGAGCATATTCAGTGATGACGGGAATGCTGCGCAACGCCATGGCAAAACCACCGGGTCCGGTGGTCTCCTGGCCCAGAACGCCGTGGGACAAGGCAATCCGCTCGTCCTTGACGCGTCCGTCCTCGCCGCCAGGCCGAACAGTCGTGACCACGTAACGCGCGCCCTCAAGGGCTTTCTCGGCAGTCACGGTGGCTGAAATGCGGACGGGCGACTGCATCCTGAGAGCAATCTCACGGGCGAGCCCACCGAAGATCTCGAGTTTCGATTGATCGACGTCATGCAGGCAGATTTCGGTAAGCCCACTGCGTTCGGCCCTGCGAAGGGCCGAAGCCACGAATAGGGGCGCTCTTACGCCGCCGCCGCCAATCAGAGTGAGCTTCATCGGATACCTCAGTTGTCTATTAATGCAGTCGTAACTGGTCATATCCAGACATGTCAAGATAGACCGTTGCCTTGCCACCATATTTCGTGCAGCACTGGAATCGTCACAAACGGTACGGAAAAGATGCCCGCAAAAAAGCCGACAATTCGAAGCAATCCGTTGGCGGAACGCGCCCGGCTGAAGCCGCTGGATCGCGATGACCAGCAACCTCTCTACAGGCAGGTCAAGCAGAACATCCTGGATCTGACGCGTGACGGCACGATCCCCGCACATTCCAAACTTCCGTCCGAGCGCGAGCTGGTACAGGCATATGATGTCAGCCGCATTACAATCAGGCAGGCGCTTGTGGAACTCGTTCAGGAGGGCCATCTGCAAAGCCAGCCAGGCAAGGGCTTCTACGTCGCCGAAAGAAGTGAACCGTTCGAGTTGCACTTGCTGACGAGCTTTACTGCCAACGCGATCGCCAAGGGCATGATGCCCGGCAGCCGCCTGCTGGAAGCCAAGATCTATGCCGCTCCGCCGGAGATTTCACGCGCGCTCTACCTGCCAGAAGCGGCTGACGTCGTGTTGTTGAAACGCCTTCGCACGCTCGACGACGTGCCGGTGGTCATACAGTATGACTGGCTGCAGCCCGTCGCATGCCCGGGCCTGCTGGATTTGGACTGGTCGACTGGAAACCGTTCGCTCTACGCTGAATTGCGCGAGCGTTACGGCCTGCGCCCCGTGCGTGGACAGACAACAATCAGTGCGCGCTATCCTGATGAAGACGAGATTGCATTGCTCAAACTGGAACAAAAGACCGCGGTGCTGACGTTGGATCAGATCGCGTTCTCCGCCGAAAACCGACCTATCAACATATCAACCTCGGTGCACCATCCCAGGCGCTATCCCCTGAGCATTCAACAGGGCGAATAGGTACGCGCAGCAGCATTGGATTTGGACGATGTCATCTAGCGACAATCAGAACAAAAATGCAGGCAGGGGAGCAGGGACGTTCCAGGCGAAGGTTGTCCCTTCCGGCAATGCGACAGGTGTCGAGGTCCCCGATGCAGTACTGAAAAAGCTGGGTCCTGGAGGTCGCCCACCGGTGACTGTGACAATCAATGGCTTTAGTTGGCGCACGCGGGTGGCGGCCATGCGGGGGCAGCGGCTGATAGGGATCAGCGCTGCCCATCGCGCCGCCGCCAGGATCAGCGAAGGCGATATAGTCGAAATCGAAGTCGAGCTCGACGAGGCGCCCAGGGAGGTCGCCGAACCCGCAGAGCTCGCCGAGGCGCTCAATAACTCTCCGCAAGCCCGAATGGCTTTTGACCGCCTGCCTTTTGGGCTGCGGCAAAAGCACGTCAACGCGATCCACGAGGCCAAGACCGCAGAAGTGCGGGAACGCCGCATTCGCAAACTGGTCGATAATCTGAAATAAGCGCGCGCGATGAGTGCATGGACAATCGATCAGGCGTGAAAAACAGGTCGCGCTCGACCGGTAGGCTGAGCTTGCCGGGCACGGATCAGAGGGCGTCGAGGCTAGCGTAGCCGAGTTCCGGTTCGCAGACTGAACAGATGAGCGAGGTCGGAGGCCTCCGTTCTGCGCTGACATCGGCCGCCGCTAGGCCTGACTGCCTCGATGCACGGTAAACTCAGCGATGACGCGCGGGCCGGTGTGCCCACTATTGCCGAACCGATAAGCGCCTTGAATGATAGGCACGCGCTTGAGCCTGCAACGGTGCCTAGCAAAAGCGGAAGGCATGCACCCGCCATATCTAGAAGTGCGTCAGAAAGCTTCACTTTTCCCTCCACTGCGAAATTGAAGGCGCAGGTAGAATGGAGCGATCTTGGAGTCGGCATCGTCCGCCTGCTTAGTGGGAGAAGGCAATGTTTAGACAGGTTCTTGCACTCGCGTTTATCTGCCCCGACTACGATCACGCTCTCGACGTAAATGTCAGGAGCCCGAACGGGCAGACGCTTTGGAATGCGTTTCTCGCAGCGGTCTTCAAATAGCGATCCAGGCAACAAAATGCCCGGCGCATCACTCAACAGTGAAGCGCCGGGTTGTTTGATTTAGCCCCGGGCACCGGTGATGTAAGAAATAATCTCATCAGTCGTGGTATGCGGTGTCTGTAGTTCTGCCGCGATCCGACCGCGCCGGAAGACATAGACGCGATTGCTCAGCTCCATCACCTGCTTCATGTTGTGGCTGACAAGCAGGACGGCAACCCCGCGCGACTGTAGACCCCGGATAATATCATGAACATGGGCGGTTTCCTGGACACCAAGCGCTGCTGTCGGTTCGTCCATGATGATGAGTTGCGATCCCCATCCCGCTGCACGTGCGATCGCAACGCCCTGGCGCTGACCCCCGGACAAACCACCAACGATGTCACGCACGCCCGGGACGTTTACCCCGATCTCGTTCAGCAGCTCTTCGGCCCGTGCGGTCATCTTGCGGCGGTTCAAAATGCTGAGACCACCGAACTTGAAATAGAATTCCTCACGGCCGAGGAAGAGGTTGGTAAGGACGTCGAGGTGTTCCGCGAGTGAAAGGTCCTGGTATACGGTTTCAATACCTGCCTCGCGGGCGTCGCTCGGGCGGTGAAAGGCCACTTCGCGCCCTGAAACGAGCAGCCTTCCTTCAGTAGCGGGTTGGGCACCTGAAAGAATTTTGACGAACGTGCTCTTCCCGGCTCCGTTGTCGCCGACAATGGCGACCACTTCGCCAGGCAGGACCTTGAGGTTCGCGCCCGACAGGGCGATCACGCCACCATAGTGCTTGGCGATGCCGATTGCCTCCACAATCGGAGTGGATTGCTCTGGCATAACAACAGCCTCGCTTTTGCGGACTACAGACAAAGGCATTGCACCTCTCCTAAACTAAATCGTCAATTGGGAACCCGCGCCGCGGTGACGGCGCGGGTCGATCTGATTAGTAGTCGGCCGGAACCTGCTCCACGTTGTCCTTCGTGATCAGCGTGTTCTGAATGATGATCTTGGATTCAACCTTCTCGCCGCGGATCGCCTTGTCTGCAGCTTCAACTGCGAGCTTTGAAAGCAAAGCCGGGCTCTGAGAAACCGTGGCGGTGAGAGTGCCCTCCTTGATCGCGCGACGCGCGTCCTCGGGATAGTCGACCGCAAAGAACATCACTTCATCCCGGCCCTGCGCCTTCGCATACTCGGCAGCGGCAACGAGCTCCGGGCCGTGAGCGAAGACTGCGTTCAGCTCACCCTTTGGGTACTTGGAAAGCCAATCCTGGATCAGTGCGACGGTCTTATCCGCAGCCCAATCGTTTGCCTGCTCCTCGACGATCTTGATCCCTGGCGCCGTCTTGAGCGCGTCATGCTCTCCCTTGGCTCGACCGATCTGAGGCGCAGTTCCGAGGATGCCCGTCATAATGGCGACATTGCCTTCGCCATTCAGCATCTTAATAGCCTGATCCGCATGGAGCCGGCCGATGAATTCTTCGTCCGAGCCGACGAAAGCAGTGATCGGTGCTTCAGGAGAGATACCCATCGAATAGGAAACGACGGGAATCTTGGCATCGGTTGCCTTCAGGACGCTGCCGACAAGGCTGTCGGGATCGGCAGGCGCAACGATGATGGCGTTCACGCCTTGAATTATGAACTGCTCGATCGCGGCGTTCATCTGCGCCACGTCGTTGCGACCGTCAACTACAGTCACCTCGTATCCGAGCTTCTTGGCGTTCTCTTCCATCGCCTTGACGCCCACGTTCATCCACGGATCGACGCCGATGTTGTAGATCATCACGCCGATCTTTTTGTCTTCCGCTGCTGCCGGTGCTGCGAACGCGGTGCCCACGGCGATTGCGATGGACGCTATACCGAGCATTCGTCTTGTGAGTTTCATTGCAGTCCTCCTAGTTTTGGCAGTGTTTTCTGCCGGTTCCACTCTTAGTGTTTGCGGCCGCGCCGCAGGGCTTCGTAACCAACGGCCAGGAGAACACCTGTTCCCATGAACGCCGGTTGCCAGAAGGCTGAGATGCTGTAGAGGGTCATCGCGTTGTTTAGGATCGTCAGAGCGAAGATACCGATGACCGCGGAGTGATGCCACCGACCCCGCCAGTCAGCGGCGTACCGCCGATGACGACTGCCGCGATCGAAAGGAGCGCCCAGGTGGTTCCAGCTTGCGGGCTCCCGATTCCGGCGACAGAGGTCAACAAAAGGCCGGCGATGGCAGCGGTGAAGCCGCCGATTGCGTAGGTCGCAATGAGGACGCGGTCGACATTGACACCTGCGCGGCTGGTCCCGACTTTGTTGCTGCCGACCGCACGGACATGTTGTCCATAGCTGGTGAAATGCAGCACGAGCGCCAACACCACAACAACGACGATAAACACCATGCTCGGGAAGGTCAGGCCACCGACATGGAAGAAGCCCAGCTCGCGCCACTCGCGCGGCAGCGGCGCGATCGGACGCGCTTCAGTAAGCGCGTACATCGTGCCAAGGATGATCGCTTGCGTTCCGAAAGTCGAAACAAAAGGGTTCATCCCTACCTTCGCGATCAAGCAGCCGTTGGCGATCCCAATGAGGAGTCCGAGGACCAGCGCCGCGACAATCCCGGCCGGAACGCCCGCCGACAGGGATACGGTCGCGGCGAGACATCCGGCGGCCGCGGCAGTCGCTCCCACTGAAAGATCGAAGCCTCCCGAGATGATCATTAGTTGCATCCCGCAAGCCACGATGCCGACCATCGACGCCTGTTGGATGATATTCAACAGATTGGCCGGGTTCCTGAAACTCGGGTTGGCGATTGACAGGCCGATGACGCTGACCACCAACAGCAACAACATGACGCGTTGCACCATAACCGCAGGATGCTGCGGCGAGAGGAACCGACGCAACGGTCCCGGCTTGTCGGCTACGAGCCGACCTGTGGCGACATGAGTCATTCCACTTCCCCTTTTTAACGGTTTTCTCGAAGACGCCAGCTACTGACGCCTGTCGTATTTGACCTACGAGTGTAGCTCCGAGGGGTGCTGTGACAATTTCGCAAACAGCGGACTGATGACGCAGCTTGAAGCACTTAGCGCTTCGGGTCGATCGACACGGACCAGGGCTGGAAAATGTGCGCCACACTGCTTCAGATATTCGCTCGATGCGAAGTTGCTGTCCGACATCGGCGGTGAGACTTGATCAAGGAAAAGAGGAACAGGTCACATGCCGAACTTGATTTCAGATATTCCTGCGAAGCGTCGCTTCAGCGTTGGCCTGATCGGAGGAGGCCGCGGCTCGTTTTTCGCGGGCATCCACCGCGCCGCCATGCGCCTGAACGGTTGCTTCGATGTGAAAGCTGGAGTGTTCTCTTCTGACGAGGCCGTATCCCGGGAGGCGGCAGAAGCGCTGGGCGTCGCTCCTGACCGGACCTATCGGACTTTCAGGGACATGGTTGCGGCAGAATCGAACCGCTCGGACAGGATTGACGTCGCCGTCGTCGTAACGCCCAATCATCTTCATTACGAGCCTTGCAGGCTGTTTCTCGAAGCGGGAATTCCCGTCATCTGCGACAAACCGTTGGTCAATGCCTCCAGAGAAGCCGAGGAACTGATCAGGCTGGCCGCAAACAGAAATTTGTTCGCCGCCGTCACCTACACTTACACCGGCTACCCAATGGTGCGCGATGCGCGGGCTCGTGTACGCAACGGCGAAATAGGCGAAGTGAAGTTCCTCTACGTGGAGTACCTACTCGAGTGGTTGGCCAATGACCCCACGAAGCTCGGGAAGGGCGGCATCTGGCGGGGCGACCCTGGAAAAGCCGGATTGACCGGAGCACTCGGCGACGTCGGAACGCATGCCTTCAACATCCTCGAATTTGTCTCCGGCAGGCGGTGTGCCGCTTTGAACGCAAAGCTCTCGACTACGGTCGACGGGTTCGGGCTGGACGACACCGGCGTTGTGCAGATGGAATTCGAAGGAGGTGCCGAAGGGCTGCTGTGGTGCAGTCTAGCCGCGCCGGGACATCGAAATGGCCTGCGTTTCAAAATCGTTGGAAGCAAGGGTACCCTCGAGTGGAGGCAGGAGCAGCCCGAAACGCTGCATCTTTCCCGTATGGGGCAGGCCGATCTCACTTACCGCAGGGGAGCGTCAGACATGACTGAGGAAGGAGCATGGTGTGTTAGCCTCCCCGCTGGAAATCCCGAAGCCTACCTGGAAGCCCTCGCCGTGCTCTACACCGACTACGCCGGGGCGCTGGAGGCCGGACCGAACTGGCGGCATGCCGGCAAGACGCCGATCTCGGACCTCAACGAAGGCTTGCGTGGGGTTCTTCTTTCGGAAATCTGCGTCCGCTCGTCGCAAACCAAAACGTGGCAACCGTTTCCAATGTAGTTAGTTACTCGGCGCAAAAAACCTAGCGCCGTGCGGCGGTCGACCATTCTCCTCCCGGTCGGCCGCCATTTTTTTATCGGTTGCCCGCCAGAATCATGGCCGCGGCCTTTTCGGCAATCATCAGCGTGGGAGAATTGGTGTTTCCGCTGACGATGGTGGGCATGATCGAGGCGTCGGCGATACGGAGCTTGCCGACGGCGCTCATTCTCAACCTGGTGCCGAGACGGCCGATCATAGCGCTATTCGCCATTTCAAGAGCGCGATCAGTAAGTTCGCACCCGTCCGATATGTGACGCACACTGACGCAAGTGGCCGGAATCTTGCTTCTCCAGATATTCCTCCAGTGTTAGAAATCTCGCAATGGATCGGGTGCGCCGGATTGGAACGCACCGTCCAAAGCAACTCATAACGCCGGGAACAACATGGAAGATTACGACGTAATTATAATTGGAAGCGGTGTAGGCGGAAGCGTAACGGCCCGTAGGCTCGCTGAAAACGGAGCCCGCGTTCTCATACTTGAGCGCGGCGATTTCGTGCCGCGCGAGCCGGAGAATTGGAGCGTCGACACGGTCTTTTTTCAGAAGAAGTACAAGGCCAAGGACACCTGGCTCGATCGAAAGGGGAACCTCTTCGATCCCGGCGCTTGTTACAACGTCGGCGGATCGACCAAGTTCTACGGAGCAGCACTATTCAGGCTGAGAGAGAGGGACTTCGAGACACTTGAACACAAGGGCGGCGTCTCACCTGCCTGGCCTATGAGCTACTCCGAGATGGAGCCTTATTACGACGAGGCAGAGAGAATGTTCCGCGTGCACGGGGACGACACCGGAGACAAGACCGCGCCGCACCGTAACGGGCCCTATCCCTTCGGCCCTGTGCCCTCTGAGCCAATCGTCGCACACTTGGCGGATCGGCTCCGGAGCCAAAGTATTTCGCCGTCGGCCATGCCAAGCGGGGTGAATTCTGGAACCGCTGGAAGCTGCATTCTCTGTAGAACCTGCGATGGCTTCCCTTGCAAGATCGGCCAGAAGAACGACGCTGAAACGTGCGCGCTCGAGCCCGCGCTAGCGACCGGCAGAGTCGATCTCAAGACCAGGACCTTCGCACGGCGCATCGTTCTGTCGGGGGACGGCAGGAAGGTGGAGGCCGTAGAGGTAGAGGAAAAGGGCGAGACAAAGCGCTATTCGGCCCTGCTATTCGTCGTGTCCTGCAATGCGGTCAATTCCGCTGCGCTGCTTCTGCGCTCTTCCAGCAGCGCCGCACCAACGGGCGTTGCAAATAGCTCGGACGTCGTGGGCCGCCACTACATGGTCCACAACCAGACCGCGCTCATGGGCCTATCGCATCGGATCAATTCGACAACGTTCCAAAAGACGTTGGCGATCAACGATTGGTACTTCGGCGACAAGGATTTCCCTTGGCCGATGGGACATATGCAGATGCTGGGCAAGCTCCAGGGCGGCATGCTCACAGCCAACGTGCCTTACCTTCCGCGGTTCTTGGGCAATGAGATGGCACGGCACGGCATGGACTGGATCGCCTTGTCGGAAGATTTGCCTGACCCTAACAACCGGGTAACCCTTGAGGGCGGTCAGATCAAGCTAGCGGTAACACTCAACAATATGGAAGGCCACCTCGAACTGGTGAAACGTATGAAGCGCGCGTTGCAGCGCGCGGGCTACCCCATCGTCGTCACGAAATCGCTTGTTGCGCATGCGACAGCTCATCAATCCGGTACAGTGAGAATGGGCAGCGATCCGGCAACGTCGGCGCTCGATCAGTATTGCCGCACCTGGGATCACCCGAACCTCTTTGTGATCGACGCTTCCTTCTTCCCATCGTCGGCGGCTGTGAATCCTGCTCTCACGATCGCAGCGCAGGCGCTTCGTGCGTCTGACCACATGCTTGCGACGGACTTCAAGAAGTCTGCTTAGTCAACCGTACTGAGATATTGCTGGACCTCGGTGGGGATCGACCGGTCCCCTTTTTCCAGCGTGGTCACCCTGTCCAAGTGTTCGCGCTTTAGCAGGCCGGGCCCGCGGAAATGCATCGCGACTTTCGTCGAGTAAGGCGGTCGAAGCATGTTCTCCGCAATTCCGCTCGTAATCCCCATCAGGAAGCTCTTCGAACTCCGCTGAACCGGAGCGTAGATTCCAAACGTCATCTCGTTTTTCTGAACGGCCTCGAAATCCAGCGAGAAGAGCCGCCCGCCCAAGGGGATGGTGAAGCCGTGATATTTGAAGACGAAATCGATCTTGTCCTGGTCTTCGAGATTGGGAAAGCGCTCGATGTAGTAGTGCTGCAGGAAGTCCCGGTTCCGGTAGATGCAATAGGCCGATCGTAGCACCTTGCCCTTGTAGATCGTCGAGTACTGATATCGATCGTACACCCCCACATAGTCGTCTCCGGCCGTATTGTCCGCAACGAGCAGCGTGTCAAGGAAAGCTGCCATCTTCTCGGAACCCCGCAAGGTATCGATGGCGTAGAAATAGTTGCCCTCCATGAGGGTGCGAAACTCTTCGGGGTCGGCGAATAGCACCGACCTGCTGAGACCGAAGAAATTCGCGATCAGACGTTGGTTCTGCATCGACGGCAGGTGAAGACCAGACAGGTACTTGTTGAACTGCTGCCTGTTTATGTTGATTTTCCGGCAGATGCTCGAGACCGTACCTTGGCGTTCGCACAGAAAGCGCAGGTTCGCGCCGAAATTCTGGGTCTGTAAGGAATCGATGACTTCGGTGTTCACTAATGCGCGCCCGGGGTGCTTCACAACTCCCACCGAGAATGCGTCAGTTTGCGCCAAGTTTCAAGGGCCTGCGAAATTGTCCGCGACAGATCACTGGCCCACTCTGCCCCGATCGAAATGAGCCACTCTTCCGACGATGGCGGAGGTCTCGGATCAAAAGCGGGATAATGCTATGATAAGACATCTGAAACGGCCTCTGGCCGAGGCGTCGAATTTCCATGACGAAGACGTTACGACTGCAGTCCAGAACCTTATTGCCGAAGTCGAAGCTGGTGGGGACGAAGCCGTCCGGAAACTGGCTATCCGTTTCGATGGTCTCGACCGGACGAGTTATCGCCTCACGAAGTCGGAGATCGACGCCTGCGTGAACGGCATCACGTCTCAGGAACGTGAGGACATCGAGTTCGCGCAGGATCAGATCAGAAATTTTGCTCAAGCCCAGCTCGACACAATGGCGGAACTGGAAGTTGAGACGATGCCGGGCGTCGTGCTTGGACACAAGCATGTTCCCGTCGACAGCGTCGGTTGCTACGTCCCCGGCGGCAAATATCCGCTGCTGGCCTCCGCTCACATGACTGTTCTGACGGCAAAGGTCGCGGGCTGTGACCGCGTTATCACCTGCGCTCCTCCATTCAAGGGCGCTCCGGCCCCACTGATCGTCGCTGCCCAGCATCTTGCCGGTGCTGACGAAATTTACGCTCTGGGAGGTGTCCAGGCTGTCGCCGCCATGGCCATCGGCACGGAGACGATCAAGCCCGTCAGCGTCCTCGCCGGTCCGGGAAATGCCTATGTTGCCGAGGCGAAGCGTCTCCTCTTCGGTCGCGTGGGCATTGACCTTTTCGCAGGGCCGACCGAGGTCCTCATCGTTGCCGACGACACTGTGGATGGTGAACTCGTTGCAACCGACCTGCTCGGGCAGGCAGAACATGGAACCAACTCGCCCGCTGTCTTGATCACCAATTCCGAAAAGCTTGCGAGGGACACCCTATCTCAGATCGACCGTCTTCTGGGCATCCTTCCGACGGCGGCGATTGCCGGCGAGGCATGGCGGAACCACGGCGAAATCATCGTGTGCGACAGCCGAGAGGAAATGCTATCGGAAGCCAATCGCGTCGCTTCCGAACACGTCCAGGTAATGACGAGCGATGACCAGTGGTTTCTGGACAACCTCAAGAACTACGGTGCCCTTTTCCTCGGCGCTCGGACGACGGTCGCGTATGGCGACAAGGTCATTGGAACCAATCACACGCTGCCCACGATGCGGGCGGCGCGTTACACCGGTGGCCTTTGGGTCGGGAAGTTCGTCAAGACCTGCACCTATCAGAAAATCCTAACCGACCAAGCTTCCGCTCTCGTGGGAGAGTACACTTCCCGCCTCTGCATGATGGAGGGATTTGCCGGGCACGCGGAACAGGCGAACGTGCGGGTTCGTCGTTACGGGCATCGGAATGTAGACTATGCGACCGCCGTTGAGCCGATCGCAGGGCAGAAAAAACTGGAGGTAACGAAATGAAAATGGACAAAAAAATCGAAGGGGTCGAATCTTCGCGCGAGATGACTGGCGGCCAGATCATTGTTGAGCATCTCATCCGCGAAGGCGTTACACATGTCTTCGGCATCCCGGGCCACGGCGACACGGCGTTGATGGACGCGTTCGTCGACCGCAAGGAGGAGATCAACCTGCTGCCGGCCATGCACGAACAGAACGCCTCGCACATGGCGGACGGCTTCTACCGTTCGTCGGGCAAGGTCGCGGCGGTCGTGACCTCTATCGGCCCCGGCGCAACGAACACCTTGACCGGTATCGCCACGGCCTTCGCCGACTCCCTCCCGCAGCTCGTCATTACGGGTGGCGTTCACACCTACATGATGGGCCGTGGAGTGCTTCAGGAACTTGACCGTCCCCATTCGGACAACTTCCCTCGGATGGCTGAGCCGGTCGTGAAGCGGTGGTTCAACCCGAGCCACGTCGAGCAAATCCCGAACATGATGGAGCAGGCCTTCAACGCCATGCTGGAAGGCCGCATGGGGCCCGTGCTCATCAACGTGCCACAGGACATCCAGGCCGAGACCGGAAACGTGGTCATCACCGACGGCAAGAAGCGCCGGACCGCAGCGCGCACCTATGGCGATCCCGCCTACATCGCCGAGGCGGTCGAGTTGCTTCTGTCGGCCGACCGTCCGGTTATTCTCGCGGGCGGAGGCGTCATTACTGCCGAGCGACCGAAGTCCTGCGCGAAATCGCCGAATTCCTCGGCGCGCCTGTGACGACGTCGTTCATGGGCAAGGGGTCGTTCCCGGAAGACCACGACCTGTTCGCCTGCGCATGCGGTGACCTGGGGTCGATTCCGGGCAATGCGATGACACGCTCGGCGGACGTTCTCCTGGCGATCGGCTGCCGCTTCTCCGACCGCATCACCTCGTCCTACCTGCCGGGAGTGACGTTCGACATCCCGAAGACCAAGCTCATCCAGGTCGATCTGGACGGCTTCGAGATCGGCAAGAACTATCCTGTGGAAGTCGGCATCGTTGGCGACGCCAAGGCGGTGCTGTCCGGAATCCTTGCCGGGCTCAAGGAGAAAGGCAAGCCGCGG
Organism: Ensifer sp. 1H6; assembly: GCF_001976035.1. Taxonomy (NCBI): domain Bacteria; kingdom Pseudomonadati; phylum Pseudomonadota; class Alphaproteobacteria; order Hyphomicrobiales; family Rhizobiaceae; genus Ensifer; species Ensifer sp. 1H6. The sequence goes on from NZ_MOAI01000018.1 coordinate 122,715, forward strand.
GACTACAAGAACAGCGCGCAGTTCAAGGAATTGCTGGAACGCAAGATGGAGTGGGAAGAATTCCTCCGCCCACTTCGCACGGCCAATGTGCAGCCGATGACCGCCTCCCAAGTGCTCGTCGAAGCCCGCAAGGCACTTCCGCGCGATACGATCGTCGTGACCGACAGCTCCAACCCGCAGAACCAGGTCTTCAACGAATTCCCGGTATATGGCCCGCGCCAGCACATAACCCCTGGCGGCATGTCGGGCATCGGTTTCGCCCTGCCGGCGGCCATCGGCGCGAAGCTGGGGAAACCCGAGGCTCCGGTATGCGCGGTTTTCGGCGACGGCGCGTTCCTGCAGACGGGTACCGAGCTGGCCACTGCCGCCATGCTTGGCACCGCGGTCGTCTTTCTGGTGATCAACAACGGCGGTTGGGGCGCGATCCGCAATCTCCAGCTCAACATGTTCGGCGAGGACCGCGAGATCATCACGCAATTCAAGACGCCGGACGGCGAACCTTGGATGGCTGACGCCGCGGGCGTGGCAAAGTCGTTGGGTTGCGAAGCCGAGCGGGTGACCGATCCGGCCGAAATCGGCCCGGCCATTCAGCGAGCTCTCGCGTCCGGCAAGCCCTATCTCATCGACGCGATCTGCGCGATCGAGCGCCCGTACTCCAACATGCACGTGACCGGTTGGTGGGACATCACCGTCCCTGCGTATCTCGGCGATCTGCGCGCCAAGTACGTCAAGGGACGCGGCTTTTGATGAAAGCGGGCCAGCCCACGTGGCTGGCCCCATACCTTAGGGAGGGAAAATGACGCAAGAAAACCGCACCCGGCCTTTGGCTTTCGATGGCACCTTCGTAAAGGCCCAGATGGTGTATGACGCGCGGAACTACACAACCACAGGCGTCGTCACTAACCTATCGGACGAACCCATGTATATCGCCGGCGAGCCGGTCGGCGTCATTCCGCCTTGGCGCTCCGCGATCCTCAAGGACGGGGTTATTACCAAAGGCAAATGTGCCTCCGTTGTCCATGTCCCAGAGGACGTCAACCTTGGCGGCGTCGTTCTGGACGGTTGGCAATGGCTTGGCGACACCGTGCCGGAGTTTCCGAGGCGCACACCCCTCTATATTTCGCCCAAGGACATCGTCGCACAGGTTGAGCTAAATCCCTGGAAGCTTTCCAATAATCCAGAACCCAGGGACGAACTCCAGCAGTTCGACATTCAACTCAATCTCTGGTGGGCTCCTGCGCGCACCGACGCCGTGATTCACAACACGCACTCCTTCATCGAACTGCATACACAGATTTTCGGGCATGGGCGCATCCAGTTGTTCAAGGATCAAGCGGGCACGAATATGTATCGCGAGATAAGCGCCTCGCCGGGGGATACCCACGATCCCATCGTTTGGGTGGTCGACAAGCGCACCTTCGTCTATCCGTGGCACCGAGGCTGGACAGATACAGACTGCGTCTGGATGGCGATCGAATTCCATCCGGCAGCCTGATCGGGGCCCGGTGCAAAACTCGTCGTCCAGAGCAATCCGTCGGACGCTTATCAAAAATGGAGGGCGCCACGTGCCCATATTGGTGCAGCTCTATTCGGCCCGCAACTTCCACTCCCAGATGGAAGCGCTCGACCTGATCGCGGCCGCTGGATACGACGGCGTGGAGGGCTGCTGCTTAAACTTCGATGATCCCGCGGCGTTTCGAAGGGAACTCGATCTGCGCGGCCTGACGATGCCGCAAGCACACGTTCCACTGGAAATGCTGGAGCACGAATTCGACCGGGTGGTCGATCTGACCAAACATCTCAGCATCCATACTCTGATTGCGCCATGGCTGCCCGAGGATGCGCGGCCGACGAGCACGGATGGTTGGCGGGCCCTCGGAGAGCGGCTAGATCGACTCGAAGGCAAGCTTCGTGCGTTTGGCCTCCGGTTCGCTTGGCACAATCACGATTTCGAACTCATCTCCATGCCCGACGGGCGCACGCCCATCGATATCCTTTTAGAAGCCGCGCCGAGCATGGATTGGGAAGCCGATCTGGGTTGGATTCTGCGGGCCGGCCAGGACCCGGTTCGGTGGTTGAGGTCGCACGCCGGGCGGATCGCCGCAGTTCACCTGAAGGACATTCAACCAGACTGCGATCACGCCCCCGAAGAGGGATGGGCCGACCTGGGCTTTGGTGTGAGCGATTGGTCCGAGGTTTTTCGAACGCTCCGCACCTTGCCTCGACTGGCGGCACACGTCGCCGACCACGATGCACCCCTCGATTTTTCCCGCTTCGTGTCGCGTTGGAAGATCGCCCACGATCGCCTGCGCGCGCTTCGGCCCGGCCAGGTCTTCGAGGGCTTTACCCACGTGGCCCTCAAGGTTCACGATCTCGATGCTCAGCTCTCTTTCTACGAGCGCGTAATGGGTTTCCGTGAGATGTTCCGGTTGCCGAATGACGATGGCTCCGTGTTCTTGGTCTATCTCCGCATCAACGATCGCCAATACGTGGAGTTGTTTCCGGACGCGGTCGGTAATGCCGCACCAAGTCCTGATGCACGGGGTTATCAACATATGTGTCTCGAGGTAGCCGATCTCGACGCCACGGTGGAGGTGCTCCGCGCTCGGGGAGCGCGGATGTGTTTGTGGCGCGACGACCTATCCAGAATCTACGAAGTGGACGGAAACGCCATCACATTGGGACGGGACGGCAATCGACAGTCGTGGATCATGGACCCGGAGGGCAACCGCATCGAACTGATGGAGTTGAACTTGGCCGGCATGCAGTACGGGAGCATGGCTGCACGTCTGGCGTCCAGTACGCGATGACAACGACGGGGTTTAACAATGAAGGAGTCAGAAATGTTGTCCTCGGCAGAACCGACGCGACGTGTCCAAGATATGCTCGGCGAAATCGATATTCCCGTCGCAAGCTACTACGGCGCGCAAACGGCCCGTGCGATCTCCAACTTCCAGATATCCGGAATACCCATCGGTCACTATCCCGTCTTCATTCGTGCCATGGCATACGTGAAGAAGGCCGCGGCTCTGGCAAATGTCGAGCTCGGCGATCTCGACAGTAGCAAGGGCTCGGCCATCGTCGCCGCGTGCGACGACATCGCCGACGGCATTCTGGCCGACCAATTCAATGTCGACGTTTTTCAAGGCGGTGCGGGAACCTCCACGAACATGAATCTCAATGAGGTGATCGCCAACCGCGCGCTGGAGCGGCTGGGGCTTCCCAAAAGCCGGTTCGACGTCATTCATCCCAACAACGACGTCAACCTTTCGCAGTCCACCAACGACGTCTATCCAACGGCCATCCGCCTTGCCCTGCTTCTCAGCTACGAAACCCTCGTATCGGCGCTCGACGAGCTTGCGACCGCGTTCGAAATGAAGTCGGCCGAGTTCGCCGACATCTTGAAACTCGGCAGGACGCAGCTACAGGACGCTGTGCCGATGACGCTCGGCCAGGAGTTCAAGGCATTCGCCGTAACGCTGCGCGAAGATATCCAGCGCCTTACCGAGATGTCGTGTCTCTTGAGGGAGGTCAATCTTGGTGGCACCGCGATTGGAACGGGGATCACCGCCGACCCGCGATACGCGGCCTTGGCGGTCGCGAAGCTCCGCGAGGTATCCGGAGTCGATTTGAAATCGGCGTCTGATTTTGTCGAGGCCTGCTGGGACACGGGCGCGTTCGTGCTTTTTTCCGGGACCTTAAAGCGGACGGCCGTCAAGCTTTCGAAGGTATCGAACGATTTGCGATTGCTTTCGTCCGGACCTCGAGGCGGACTAGGCGAAATTCATCTACCGCCGATGCAGGCCGGGTCGTCAATAATGCCGGGAAAGGTCAACCCTGTTATCCCGGAAGTGGTGAACCAGGTTGCCTTCCAGGTCATTGGCTCGGACCTCGTCGTGACACTCGCAGCGGAGGCAGGGCAACTCCAGCTCAACGCTATGGAGCCCGTCATCGTCTTCAACCTGCTGCAATCGATCTCGATCATGGCGAATGCGGTCCGAACGCTCGCTTCCAAATGCGTGGTCGGCATTACGGCGAACGAAGCGCGCTGCCGGGAGCATCTCGAGTCCGGCACCGCTCTCGCGACAGCCCTGACCCCTCTCATCGGCTATGAGAAAGCCGCGGAGATAGCCTCGGAAATCCTCAACAGCTGCCGCCCCATACGGGGGCTGCTAGAGGAAAAAACGACGCTCGCCTCCGATCTCGTCGATCGTGTGCTCGACACCAAGTCGCTCGTCACACCAACTCGGTTCAGGTCGCCCACGGCCGAGTAATAGCCGTGACGCAACAAGACCAATTCCGAGGCCAAAACCCCGTCGCACTCGAGTGCGCTGAAAGATCTTCAGCGGCTTATCATGATAATCGCGGCATTGGCGTCCCGCCCGCCGTAGACTTCATAGCCAGTTCCCGGCGATAATGCGATCTCACCAGCACTTTATGCGTTGGCGAAGCACGGAACATCAACGTCGTCAATGAACGGATTGCGGCGCCACGAGCGGTCATTTCAGCGAAACCCGGAATGCCGCTTGCAATCTGTGATGCAACCACGATTGCTTAGCTCCAGTCGTTGCATCACCGATTAGAGGGCAGATTGCTATGGCGGACGGATGGGAAAAGTCTGTCGCTTTGCGGCCTGACGTGCACATCAGCCCGGCTTGATCCTATCGAGCCGGGCAAGGCTACTGTGGTCTCGGCCGACTCGCACGAGAAGCGGATATGATCATGGGTTATATCCCGAGTGCTCCAGGGCGCGACACTGACGCAGGGGCCAAATCTCGATTGCATTTGGCAGGGAGGAGACCACAGTGGTGTCAGGCAAATTTTCGAGCAGGCCCTAAGCCATAGCTTCCTGCGGATATGCCCCAACCAAAGGAGGACAGAATGTCTTCCAGCGCAGCTTCCCACGCCCCCGCTCCCCTCAATATCGAGATGTTGAAACGGGTGCTCGACACCGCCGGAATGCTCAATGTCAGAAGCGCCTGGCACCAAGCGGAGAGACGCGCCGCAGCTCGATTTCTGATCACGGCATTTCAAGGCGGCGTTCACTCCGAGGCAGCGCTCGTCACCGTTCTGTTGAGCCAGACCGATATGCTCTCCTCGCCTTTTTCGTCGGAAGATTTGGACCGGTGGGAAAACGAAGGTGGCGGCATGGCGTTTGATCGCTCCGCAACCCCCGAAACAATCCATTGACCGGATTGAGCACCAATTCTCGCGACATACATCCGGAAACTCCCAGCCCTCGTCTGCTTCCTGGCGGCTAGCCAATTGCGAGGATCATCGAAACCGGGACAGCCCCTTCAATAGGCTCGGCGCCTGGTTGATGCAGCAAACCTGCTCTTGAGACGATACACAGCAAGGCGTGAAATTCGACAACGTCAAGCGGGGCGTCAACGCCATCGATTTTATCTTAGTTGGCAAGTCAGCCCTTTGGGCCCGCTCCGATGTCCTCGGGCAGTACGGAGCGCGACGCCGATTGCGTCCGCTCTTCGAGTTCAGCTGCGACCCACTCGAGAAACAAATTGTATGCGACGGCCAACAAAGTGGGTCCAAGAAAAAGTCCAATCAACCCAAAGGCCAGCACACCACCAACGAGCCCAAACAAGCCCAGCAACACCGGCAGGTTACTGTTTTGGTTGAGCAGGTACGGGCGAAGAAAGTTGTCAATGCTGCTGACGAGAAGCAGGCCCCAGATGGCGATGAAGATCGCCCAGCCCATGGAACCCTGAGAAAGCAACCAAAGTGCAACAGGCCCCCACACGAAGGGCGGCCCCCCCGGCACAAATGACAGCGTGAAGGTCAGGCAGCCCAACAATAGAGGTTGAGGCACACCGGCAATCCAGAAACCGATGCCGGCCAGCAGGCCCTGCGCAAGTGCGGTTCCGATCATCCCGTAGACGACACCTTTGACGGTCATACCGATGACCGTCAGCAATCTCTTGCCCCGGGGACCGGCAACGCGCTCGCTGATCTGGCGCATGAAGCCGATCATGCGGCGACCGTGCAGGAACAAAAAGAAGGTGATGAATATGCTGAGCGCGAGTTCAAGGAGGACGCCACCGAGGGCGGCTCCGCCTGCAAGAGCAATATCGGTGACAGGGCCTGTTAGTTTCTTGAGTTCGACGATAAATGCTGGTGCATCATGAGCGAGGTTTTCCCAGTAGGCCGCCACGCCTTCGCCGACGATCGGCAGACCTTTAATCCAGTTGGGCGGCGCCGAAGGCCCCTCCTCCAAGACGTGCGTAATTCCCTCGGCCAGATTTTTCATGTCGTCGGCGAGCGCGGTCACAAGGAAGGCAAGCGGTGCAGCCAAAACAAAGATAACCAGCATCGTCATGATTGCTGCGGCAACTGCGCGGTATCCTCCGACCGCACGCTCGCATTGGCGGTAGAGCGGCCACGTCGAGTAACAGATCACCGCAGCCCACAATATGGCCGACAGGAAGGGCCAAAGGACCAGGGCACAAGCAACAACCAGCAGGGCAAGCGTACCGATACCGAGAACAGGCCCTATCCATCTGCGAAGATCTGACATTGCCCGATCCGCCTCTAAGAACGGCCGGAGTATACGCACACGCCGTTGGTTGCACGGCGGTTGCGCTGCCGTTTCGCTTCATCGCCACGCGTCACCCTTAGATCAGTGCCAGCGTTTCGCCGATCGTGCAAACGACGCCCCTGGTGCCGGCAATACGATGGACTGTCTGCACGGGACCGAGTGCATCGCAAACCAGATTTCGCTGCGCCGCTTTTTGAAGCGAGGAGATCTGAGTGGCCGCAACGATGTGCGCTCGCGAACCCGTATCGCGCGATGTTGGGTAATTGCCCCTTCGAGGACCTCCTCGGGATAACCCGATCGGTCCAAGAAGGGCATGGACGAGTGTCCGTCCATTGACGAATGTTCAATACCAGCGCCCGCGACCGTACCAGCCACCGCTGAGCACTAGAACGATGAGAACTATGATGAGGAGTGTGGTGATATCCATTTGGGTCTCCTGGGAGTACCCCCTGGTTATCGTCAATCACGATGATGGACGATGCTGTTTTCGTGCTGTACTCCGACGTAACATAACGCGCCAAACGTGTCTTCGTTCCAGCTCGAATAGAGGGCGGCCAGAAGCCGCCCCTCATCGACTGGGTGCGCTATTTGGCGCGGCGCCAGACACCGTTGACGCCGTCACCCTTAACGTCTCCAGCCTTCTTGTCTTCGGCATAGGTGTAAAGCGGCTTGCCGTCGTAGGCCCACATCTCCTTGCCGGCCGTGTCGTTGACAAGCGACCACTCGCCTACCGCCTTGGATTTTGCTGCGGCGTGGAACGCGGGCCAAATCTTCAGGCAATCGGCGTCGCAGTTCGACTTGCCCTTGCTGTCCTTGTCGAACGTGTAAAGGGTCATGCCAGTTTCCGTGGTCATGACCTTGCCCACCTTCGTATCGACCATCTTGGCTGGTTCAGCGGCAAAGGCGCACCAACTTGACGGTCTCGAAGTGCGCTGCAACTGCTCTCCGGATCCTGGCGAAACCAGACGAGCTGTAGGTCGGCAGGGCAGACTGTCAGACTTTGTTGTCTGCGCGGCCCCTGTAAAAATGGACGAAATCCGCCTGGAGCAGCGCCTCATAGCGGCTGGGCTAGGGAAATAGCCATCACCACCTCTACAGATTGCGGCCCGCATCACGGGCGCGAGACTTTTGCCAACCGTAAGGTTGTCATGAGAACGAGCAAAAGGGCACCCGCGCCGATAACCCACCAGGGCCGTCCCGATCGCTGATGGCGGATGGAGGCAACTACCCGCTCGCGTAGCGCAGCAACCTGTCGACGGAGATCTGCCAGTTCCTGGGTGACGTTCGGCTCAAGCGGCTCGCTGGGGCTATTCGCGATGGCCGCCTCTTCTATCTCTGCTAAGTATTCACGCCACTGCATATCGCTGTCAAAGCCGTGCTTGCGAATATCCGTCATCGACCAGCCTCCTTTTCCGCGCCAAATCAAATCATGATCCCACCGAGGGGGACGGGAATCATCGCGAGGCTAACTCGCTTGAAAGGCCGATGTTCCCTGGACGCTGCATGTTTGAATCGGGCTTATTGAAATAGGCGGCTACTGGATGTTCACGCGGCCCACTCCGCAAGGCGCTGGAGCTCGATTGACCACGTAATCATTAGATCCGCACGAGACGTAAAGACGTTCCCATCGATATGTATGCGATCTCTCGGGCATTATCTCGGCTTGAGCAGGAGATTGCAACGCCCTCAAGGGCACCAGCATCCACGTGGATCGCGGCGAAATCGTCTTCATTGTCGGCCCAAATGGTGCCGGAAAATCAACTCTGCTGAAGACAGTCGCCGGATTGATGGCGCCGACTGCCGACAGCATAACCTTCAATGGCGACGCGATAGCCGGACAGGCCCGAGCAATTACCGGTGAGGTAAAGGCTCGTCCGGAGATAGGTGAAGTCAGCCACCGATTTTTGGTTTGGTCGATCGGCCCCGAACTGACGGTCTAGCACATTCGGCATGATGACGGCACCTCGACGCATCCTAGCCGTCCGGCGGGCGCTTTAACTCAATATCCACCGGAAAGAATGAGTGTCTCGCCGGTTACAAAACTGCACGCCTCAGATGCCAGAAATAGCGCCGCCCCAACCATTTCGTCAGGTCTTCCCGCCCGACCCATCCAGTTCAGCGTGCGGACGTAGTCCGCCCACGCTTCAGGATCCGAGTCACGTCTGTCAGCATTCCTGTCGGTATCGATCAAACCGGGGGCCAGTGTGTTGAGAAGCACACCCCTACCGGCGTAGTCTCGCGCCAGGCTCTGGACGAGATTGTGTTGAGCCGCCTTGGTGGCAGCATAGATCGAGACAATCGCCTTTGGCCGTACTTGATTGATGCTACCGATGTTGACGACGCGACCCCAGCCGCGTTCCGCCATTGACGGAAGCACCGCTTGCAGCATGTCGACAGTTGACCGCAAATTTACATCGATCTGCAGATCAAGGTCATCGGGCTTGACATCCTCAAAGGTGCCATTGATCTGTGCGGACGCGTTGATCACCAAAATATCGAGTGGACCGGCCACAGCCTCGGCGCGTTCTATGAGCGTGCGTCCGGCCCGTTTGGTAGACAGATCACAGTAAACGGAGACGGCCTGCCCCCCGGCCTCCCGAATGGAACCCTCGACGTCGGCAGTTGCACCTTCCCTTTGTCCATGGACAACGACGCGGGCGCCGTAGGCGGCAAACCCTTTTGCGATTGCCGCTCCGATACCGCGGCTGGAACCGGTGACGAGTGCCGTCCGCCCGTTCATCGAGAACATGTCCTGATATGTCATCAAGGTCCCTTCATCCACCAAAGAGGTTTGCGGGTAAGCCACGCACTCCAGGTGTGCATGCGAAAATGCCACCCGATAGCGGTGCTTCCGTGAGCGTCGAAGCGGGCAGGCGCGTGCGGGCGCTCGTTATGAAAAGGGTTGCTAGATCGTCGCCGCCGAAGGCGACACTCGTCGGACGCGGCACCGGCAGGTCCACGACACGATCGATCTTGCCATTGGGATGGTAGCGCACCACGCGCCACCCGTCCCAGATCGCGCACCAGACGCCGCCCTCAGCGTCGACAGTCAGGCCATCGGGCCGGCCTTCGGATTCCGGGATACGGGCGAACACGCGACGATTGCCGATGAGGCCTTCGCCAATGTCGAATTCATACGCGTAGATGATGCCCGGCACCGTATCGACGAAGTAGAAGATCCGGCCGTCGGAGCTCCATGCAAGCCCGTTTGCGACTGTCAAACCGGCGGCGGCCCGGTGAACCTCGCCGCTGCCGGAAATCCGGTAGAGGTTCCCGGTCGGCCGGCTGACATCGAGGCGCATGGAGCCGACCCAAAGCCGCCCGCGCGCGTCGGTCTTTGCGTCGTTCAGGCGGTTTTCCGGCATGCCCGGCTCGGGTTCGGCAAAGGGGGTGAAGGTGCCGCGGTCGAAATCCAGAAACTCCACCCCGTCCTGGGATGCAACGACGAGCCTTCCATCGGCGGCGGGCAGCACGGCGCTGACAAGTTTGGAGACGTTGCAGGTCTCGTTCTTGCCGGTCACCGGGTCGAAGCGGTGGACGGCGGGATGAAGGATATCGACCCAGTACAGCCGCTTTTCCCGATCGATCCAGACGGGTGCCTCGCCCAGCTGGGCCCCCCACGGCAGCACGCAGTGCACAAAATTAGATGTCGACGTCCGCTCCCGCGGCCGCGGGCCCGAACTGATCGCGACCGTTCCCGCCGTTCCGGTGATGCGGCGGGCGGAGGCGATGAGCTCCCGGCCCACCGGGTGAATTCCGGAACTGTCGAGGCGCGAGGCCGGGGCGAGGACGACGAGGGCACCGATCGGTACGCCGTCCCGCCCGGCGATCGGCGCAGCAACGGAATTCACACCGACCAGATGCTCCTCGTAGGAGACGGCATATCCCCGTGCCCGCGTCAGCACCAGATCCGCCTCGAGCGACTGCGCATCGGTTATCGTTTTCGGGGTGAAGCGATCGTAGGAGAGCTGCGCCATCAGGCTGCGTGCAAATGTCGGCTCCTGGAATGCCAGGAGTGCCTTGCCCGCCGCCGAGCAATGGATCGCAACCCTGCGCCCGACTTCGATCAGGACGCCAAGTCCGCCGCTCGACCGCTCCTCCAGATAGACGACGCGCGAGCCATCGAGACGGCACAGCGCGACGGTTTCTCCCAGATCGACGGACAGCCGTTGGAGCTCAGGCAGAGCGGCGCTCAACAGGTCGAACTTGTCCCAGACGCGATGGGACAGTTCGAGAAAGCGGTTGCCCAACAGATAGGCACCGCTTTCATCATCCTGGCGAACCAGGCGATAGACCATCAGGGTTTTGAGCATACGCGCCAGGGTCGGCTTCGGGACGCCGCTCTGCCTTTGCAGATCGGCGAACCGAAGCGGCTTCGTGGCTTCCGCGATGAGGTCGAGCAGGGCGAGGCCCTTGGCGAGCGCCGCAGCGCCCGCAGGTGCCCCGCGATCCTCTAGGCCTACGCTGGCATTTTCTTCCATGCTTCTACCGCCTCATCTAGCATCCGCATGATCGGCCATTGCGGCGCGAAGCCAAGCGTGTCGCGTATATGCTGGTTGGAGGTGTGATACCACACACCGGGGCCGGGCAGGTCCACGGTGACGAGTGGCAAACCGGTCCTTTGCGCCATTACCGGTAGAACGTCAGCAAAGTCAACGGGATCACTGGAGCCGAGGTTGAACGTGCCGCCGGGCGCCTTGTCATGCGTCAACGCCAGTAGAACGCCCTGGGCCATGTCGCGCGTGTCCGTGATGTGCATGCGGAAGGGGCGCCCGTTTTCGTTCCGAGACAGGATCAACGCGGGGCGGCCGGGGTCCGCTGCCCGCAGCACCTCGGCTGCCGCCCTGTTGCCGAAACCTTCTTGCTGCCGGATCTTCGGCTGCAGGAAGAAGCGCGGACCTGAAAAGAAACTCGTCGCATCCAGCAGTTCGGAGGCGTTCTGCGTGTGCGAGAAACGCAGGATCACGGTTTCCATGGACGAGACACGACCTTGAAACCGCACCAGTTCCTCGCCGAGCAGCTTGGTTAGCCCGTAGTGCGACAACGGGTTTGTGCCATGCGCCTCCGTTATCGGCTGGAACTCCGGCTTGTTTTCCGGATAAACCTCGCCGGAACTCGCGAAGACGAACCGGCCGACCTTTTCAGCCACTGCTGCTTCCAGCACGACCCGCGTGCCCTCCACATTGGCGCGGGACAGCTTCTCCCGGTCACCCGGCAACCACGACATGAAGGCGCCGAGGTGCAGGACGGCGTCCATGTCCGCGCAAGCGCGGCGCGCCGCTTCTTCGTCGTCGAAGGCTCCCACCACTTCGTCAAAGCCGTCCTGCTCGATGCCGGCGGGTCGCAGATCGAACCCCCTGATGCGATGGCCGGCGGCCAGCAAATCCCGTATGACGAACGATCCGACTCTGCCCGCCGAGCCTGTTACAAGCACTCTCATCTGTCGATTGCCTCTTCAGTTTGTGCGTCAAAGATGTGGATGTGAGAGGGGTCGAAGGACAGCGAGAGCTCTTCGCCCTCCCGGATCGTGCCGGAATAGGGAACGCGGGCGATCAGCCCCTTACCGCGCTCGTCCTCACGGCCCTGGTGGAAGGCGTACTGGCCTGGTTCGAAGTAGACGTATTTTTCGGAACCCAAGCTTTCGACGAGCACCGGCTTCACCTGGAAGGTGACGCCGCCCTGCCCCAGCGAGAGGTGCTCAGGACGAATGCCGACAATCACCTCCCCGTTAGCGACCCCCGGCCGAGCGGCGAAGGTCTGCCCGAACAGCTCGATGTGTCCGCCCGTGATGCGAGTTCGAAGGAAATTCATGCCCGGGGAGCCGATGAAACTGGCGACGAAGAGATTTGTCGGCTTCTGAAACAGCGTATCCGGGTCGGCGATCTGCTGGACGAGGCCGTCGCGCATGATGACCACCCGATCCGCCATCGTCATCGCTTCGATCTGGTCATGAGTGACGTAGACGGTGGTGACCCCAATGCGCTTGTGGAGCGCGCTGATTTCGGCGCGGGTGTGAACACGCAGCTTGGCATCGAGGTTCGACAGCGGTTCGTCCATCAGAAAGGCGCGGGGTTCGCGCACAATGGCGCGCCCGAGTGCCACGCGCTGCCGCTGGCCGCCCGACAGGGCTTTCGGCCGGCGATCAAGCAGATGGTCGACCGCGAGGATTCGAGCTGCCTCCTGCACGCGCTTGTCGATCTCGGTCTTTGCCATGCCGCGCATCTTGAGGCCGAAGCCGATGTTCTGTCCGACGGTCAGATGCGGATAGAGCGCGTAGTTCTGGAAGACCATGGCGATATCGCGGTCGCCCGGTGCGAGATCGGTGACATCCCTGTCACCGATCAGGATCTTGCCTCCGCTTGCAGCCTCGAGCCCCGCGAGAATCTTGAGCATAGTCGACTTGCCGCAGCCGGACGGGCCGACCAGCACAACGAATTCGCCGTCCGTGATCTCGAGCGAGAATTCTTTCAATACGTTGAGCGCGCCGTAGCTCTTGTGCACGCCTTGAATGCTTATTCCAGCCATTTCACTTCTCCGCGCCAGCGGTGAGTCCACCGACTAAGTAACGTTCGAGGAACAGGTAGATGACGACGATCGGCAGGGCCACGAACACGGCGGCGGCCGATATTTCGTTCCAATCCGTGACGTATTCGCCCTTCATCGTGGTGATGCCGAGATTGGCCGTCCAGTTGCCCTGAGCGTTGGTCAGGAACGTCCGCGCGTAGGCGTAATCCGCCCAGGAAAGAACGAAGGCGTAGAGAGCCGTCGCCGCCAGGCCCGGTGTTGCCACGGGAAGCACGACCCGGAACAACGCGCCGAGCGGCGAGCAGCCGTCGACCATGGCGGCCTGCTCCAGTTCGCGCGGAATGGTGTCGAAATAGCCTTTCAGCATCCATGTGGTGAAGGGGATGATGAGCGTCGAATGTGCCAGAACCAGCGACCAAAGGCTGCCGATCAGCCCCATCGACCGGAAGATCCCGAACAGCGGTATCACGAGAAGCGTTGCAGGAAGCATCTTCGCCGTGAGGATGAACAAGCCGAGGGGCCGGCTGCCCTTCACGCTGAAGCGCGAAAGACTGTAGCCAGCAAAGACCGACACGATCATCGACAGCGCTACGGAGCCGGCGGCCGCCAGCGTCGAGTTCATCAGCCACAAGAGGATCGGTCGCTCTGAGGCCACCTTGGTGAACGTGCTCCACTGCGGCTCGGCCGGCCAGAAAGACGGGGGCAACGCCCGAATTTCGGAAAGCGTCGACAAGGCGGTGACGAAGAGCCAGTAGATCGGAAAAAGCAGAATCCCACAGACGGCGATTACACCGGCATAGAGAGCAAGGGATTGTAGCCCTGTGCGTTTCATGATGGCCCCCTAGTACATTGCTTGCGATTTGCGGCCGAGCATCAGTAGGCTGACCACAACGCAAAGGATGAGCGTCACGATGCCGATGGCCGATGCGTAACCCATATTGAAGAAACCGAAGGCCTGGTCGTACGTCATGATCGACAGGGTCGTCGTGGACTTCAGAGGTCCGCCATCCGTGAGCACCTTGATGATGGAGAAGTCGCGAAACACCCACAGCACGACCAGCACAAGCGTCACGCCCAGTACCGGCATGAGCACGGGGACGGTGATGTAGCGGAAGCGCTGGAAGGCGTTGGCTCCGTCGACCTTCGCGGCATTGTAGAAGTCGTCCGGTATAGACTGAAGACCGGCGAGCGTCATGATCGAGACGAACGGATAGCCCTTCCAGATCATCGTGACGGCGACGACCCAGAAGGCTGCCGTCGGATCAGAGAACCAGTTGATCATGCCGCTGGTCAGGCCGAGCTTGATGAGGAGCCAGTTCATCAGGCCGAAGGAGGAATCGAAGATCCAGGAAAAGATGACGACCGCGATGACCTCGGGAACCGCCCAGGGCAAGGCGACGAAGAGCCTCGCAAGGCTGCGTCCCCTGAAGCGATTGTTGACCAGTAGGGCTGTTGCAAGCCCCACGGCAAAGCAGGCGACCGTCACCACGACAACGAGCTTGATCGTCACCCAGCAGGCGGTCCAGAACTCCGGCGATGTGAACAGCTTCTCGTAGTTCTGAAGGGTAAACGGCTTTCGCGGCGCGCTGAGCGTCGCCATCCCGACTTTCTGAAACGACAGATCCAGGGAGACGAACAGGGGATAGATGATAATCAGCGCGACCAGTGCGACGGCCGGCAGCAGCAGCAGATAGCCGAGATAATGCTGACGGCTGGGCCTTGCCAGGTCTAGGAAGCGTAGGCTCATGGCGTTGCTTTCAGGTTGGGAGCGCCAAGCGCCGTTAGGCGCCTGAACGTTCGTGTGTCTCTAGGGCGAGGAGGCTCGCGCTAGTTGAGCGCTTCGGCTTTTTCCTGCATCGTTTTCGCAACGACAGCCGGATCGAGATCCTCGATGATCATCCGCTGCGCCTCTTCCTGGACCATCTTCGAGAACTCGTTGAACTGGACCTCGAGGCCGACAGGAATGCGGTCGATCCGGTTCTTGGCCGCAGCCCGCTGCGATTCAAGCATGAGTTCGAAGTGTGGCAGCTTGGCTTTCGCCTCCGTCAGATCAGCATTCGGATCCGGCGGCGTCGAGGCGGCCATCGTCGCGAAACTCGCCTGGAATTTGTGCGACGTCGCTATGGCTATGAAGTCCCAGACCAGCTGCTTCTTCTCGTCCTGGATTTCGCTCGGCATCGCCAGGACGTTCGAGGAGCCGCCGAGAGGCGGATCGAAGGGCACGCTAGCGAGCTTCAGTTTATCCTTCGCTGTCCCGTCCTGCATGATCTGGTAGATCCAGGGGCCGTCGATCTTGAGTGCTATCTTGCCGTCCGCGAAGAGTTTGCGCACCTCGCCGGCGGAAAGGTCTCGCGGTGTCAGGTTTTCCGTCACGACCGTTTTCCAGCGCTTGAGGCCTTCGACCATCTCGGGCGTGTCGATCGTGACGTTGCCTTCGGCATCTGTGAAACGTGCGCCGGTATCGAAGAGGTAGCTGGCCATTTCCGCCAGGTACTGGCCGCTGCCGCCTCTCGTCTCGTGGCCGGTACCGAACTGGTCGAGAATGCCGTCGCCGTTGAGGTCCTTGGTGGTGGCGCGTGCAGCGGCGAGGAACTCTTCGTAGCTCTTCGGTACCGCCACGCCCGCTTGCTTGAGCATGTCTTCGTTGTATCCGAAGATAACGCCGTAATAGAGCATCATGACGCAGACGGTCGTGCCCTGGAACTGGCAGGTGTTCTGCCCACTCCAGCCGTTCAGATCGAGACCGGCCTTCTCGATCCAGGGGCCAAGATCCTCCAGCCAGCCGTTGTTCGCGAAGGTCTGGAACTCGAACGAGGCGAGATGGACGATGTCCGGCGGCGTTCCGCCGGCAAACAGGGTTGTCATCGTATCGGCATAGGCATTTCGCTCCACCTTCGTCCATTCGATGGTGTCACCCGGATGCTTCGCCTCCCATTCCTTGATGACGGTGCCCCACCAGTCCCCGACACCTCGTTCGTCTTTCTGCCAGGAGACGAACTTGAGCGTTTCAGCGCCGGCCGTCTGGGGCAGCGCAAATCCGGCCAGCAGGCCTGCAACGGTCGCCGCAGCGATCCGGTTCTTGATCCTCTTCATCATTCCTCCACTCCTCCGTTGTTCATTCACTGCTTCTTCAGAAGCGACAAAGCCTCTCGTGAGAGCTCCACCCCGAGGCCGGCTCCCGTCGGCAGGACGTATTGTCCCGCTACGCAATCCATGTCCGTTTCGAGCAGCCGGCGATTGGGCTCGAAGATCGAATGCTGAAATTCGTGACAATCCACCATTGCAAGCGCAGCACTCGCCTGAAGGCTTGCCGCCAGGAAGATGCCGGCGCCGATGGTCGCATGCGGAATAACCTTGATGTGATGGGCCTGGGCGTATTGTCCGATGCGCATGAACTCGGTCACACCCTTGTGCCCCATCTCGGGCTGGACGATTGCCATCGCCCGGACAGCAACCCTCGGCACCATGTCATGGACCGTCCGCCATTCCTCACCGACGGCGATGGCGCTTGCGACGGCATTTGCCACGCGCGCCAGACCATCGATGTCCTCCGTGCGAACCGGCGCCTCAGCAAACCAGAGACCATGGGGCTCCATTGCCTTGATCAGCGCGATCGCCTCGCTGGCCGTATGCGTCCAGTGCATATCGCAGGCGATACGCGCTGATGGCCCCAGCCGCGCTCTCAGCGTCTCGATTTCGCGGGCGACGCCGTCGTCGGCCACCGGTGCTGCAAACTTGAAGGACGAAAACCCCTTCTCGCGCCAATGAAGCGCCAGCTCGGCGCGCTTTTCGCGCGTGTCTTCCGGCAATCCGGAGACATAGGCGTCGATGCGCTCGCGGCGCTGGCCGCCGAGCAGTTTGCAGAGCGGCAGTTGCGCGAGCTTGCCCGCCAGATCCCAAAGCGCGATGTCGACGGCCGCCAGCGCATCCAGGTAGAAGCCGCCGGTATAACCGCGCACCCGCATGAGGTCATAGAGGTCATCGTGAATTGCGGCAGCGTCGAAGACATCCCGGCCGATCGTGAAGTCTGCCAGGAGATCGTCGATAATCTCCATCGTCGCCTTCGGGGCGACGAGCCCGTAGGTTTCCCCCCAGCCGACTGCGCCATTCACGGTTTCGATGCGCACCAGGACGCTGCGATCGAAGACGGGATACACCGTCCTGTTGCCCTTGCGCACGAGATAACCACGTGCGCTCGGCTCCTCTCCGCTACGCGCCTTTCCAAGGTACGGGCGGTCGCGCGGAATGGTCAGCGTGAAGGTTTCGACAGACTTGACCCGATCGCTCATGTGTTTTCTCCCTCGCCGGGGCGTCCCAGCCCACATTCCGCATAGGATGCGTCGATGTCTCGAAGGGCAAGTGCGTCGATTTCAGGGGTCGGCGCGCGCACGATGCGGTTGTCCGCGACACCACGCAGCATCAGGATATGCTTGGTCAGCCGCATACGGTAGACGGCCTGCAGAACAAGAAGCGGCAGCGAACGGATATAGAGGGCACGGGCTTCGCTTTTCCGGCCGCCGCGGAAAGCGCGATCGAGCGACACATGCAGGTCCGCGATTTCCAGCGCCGGCATGGCCGCACAGGCGCCCCGCTCGTATTCGTCGAGAATGTAGCGGGCACCGCCCCCGCCGATGACCCCGCGCAGGTGCTCCGGCGCCTCGGCGAGGATGGCCGTGATTGCCGGACCCGCCGGCAGCGTCTCTTCCTTCACGTAACGCACCGACGGAACCGAGCGGACGACATGAACGACGGCTTCCGGCGAGAGGTCGGATCCGCGTGGCGCCGGGGCATTCTGAAGGATGATCTCAGCGTTCGGCACCTGGGCTGCGACCGCGCCGAGAAATGCCGCGACGGCCTCGGCACCCGCGCCGATCGACTTCGGCGGCTGGATCATCAGCAAATCGATGCCGAGGGCCGCCGCCTGGTGCGCATGGGCGACGACCTCCGCCACGGAGCCCCCGCTTGCGCCGGCGACGACGGGTATCCGGCCGGCGACCTCATCCACGACGGCTGCCAGGAGGGCTGCCCGCTCACCTGCACTCAACGCCTCGACCTCGCTTGCAAAGCCCGGAAAGACGACGCCGTCGACACCCCCCTTCAAAGCAAATCGTACAAGCCGACGCATCGCATCAAGATCGACGCCATCGTCGGCGAAAGGTGTGGGCAGTACCGGCAATATTCCACTCAGTTGCATCTTTAGGTCCATATTGTGAGACTTGTAATTTGCATTGTGGACCTTATGCGAAAATGTTAAGCCGTGTCAATCGGCAATGAAGTAGGAAGGATTTTGCTGTGAGTGATCAGACATACCGGCCCACGGTCGTCCTCGATTGGGGCACGACGGGATTTTCCGCCGCCCTGCTCGACGAGAGCGGCGACGTCAGCGAGGTGAAGACGGGCGATTTGGGAATTCAATCGGTCCCGAATGGCGAGCATGAAAAGGTTCTGACCGGTGAGCTCGCAGATTGGCGCGCGCGGTGCGGCGGACTGTCGATCATCGCGTCGGGAATGATCGGTAGTCGCAACGGATGGATCGAGATGCCCTATGTGCCGACACCGGCCAGCGCCGCGGACCTGGCCGCGGCCGCACGGACGATCGAACTGCCGCATGGCGACACACTCACCCTGCTGCCCGGCCTGACCGACCGCACGGCCTATCCCCATTCTGACGTCATGCGAGGCGAGGAGACGCAGCTGGCTGGTTTTGGACTGGACCGCGACATCGTCGTCGTCCTGCCCGGCACACACACCAAATGGGCGGAGCTGCACGGCGGCCAAATTCACCGGTTCCGCACCTTCGTCACTAGTGAGGTGTTCAACACGGTCGCCCACCATTCCTTTCTGATGAAAGCGGCAAAGGGAGAGGCGAGCGCGACCGGGCCGGCATTTCTTGATGGCGTGAAGCTCGCGATGGACGACAGCGGCAGAGCCGGCGGACTGCTGACCCGTCTGTTTTCATTGCGCACGGCCTGGCTTGCCGGGGAGCTGGAGCTGCAGGACATGCGGAGCCGCCTCTGGGGACTAGTCGTCGGCTGGGAATTCAGGGAAGCGCGCGAACAGAACTGGTTTTCCCCCGGCGACCCTATCGCGGTCGTCGGCGATGACCATCTGGTCGATGTCTACGAGGTGGTTGTCGAAGCCTTCGGCGCCAGGCTCGTCTCTGCCGGCAGGGACATGGCCATCAAGGGTGCGCAGGCAATCTTCCAACACGCGGCGTCTTGAGGAGGCGAATCAATGGATGACACCGTCACCATCACTTCTGGCGCCACGCGGGCGGAAATCGCGCTCCTCGGCGCGGAACTGCTGTCCCTGCGCCTCGGCGGGCATGAACTGTTGTGGGAGGCGGACGCGGCCTCCTGGAGCGGCACGAGCCCGATCCTTTTCCCCGTCATCGGCCGCGTGAACGGTGGGGTCGTGCGGATTGCCGGGAAGCCATATCCCATGCCGCCGCACGGTTTCGCCAGACAGGCAAAGTTTACAGTCGAGAAACGGGCATCTGACCAGATCGTCCTCGTGACGGCGGAGAATGACGAGAGCCTGCGATCCTATCCCTTCCGCTTCGTTCTGAAGGTCACTTATTTCCTGGCGGCTGGCGGTCTTCAGATCACGTTCGACGTGATCAACACGGGAGAAGATGCAATACCATACGCAATCGGGTTCCACCCGGGTTTCCGATGGCCCTTCGCGCAGGGTGACAAAGACGGCTACAGCCTGGCCCTGCCCGCGAGGGAGAAGGTGTCTGGTTCGAGGCTGACCTCGGCCGGACTGATGGACCCCGCTCGTTACGAGGTCCCCCTAGCGGACGGTCGCCTGGCGCTCACCGAAGAGCTTTTCTGTGCTGGGGCCCTGTGCCTGCTCGATCTGGATTGCACATCGGCCTCCTATGTTTCGCCCAATGGATCATCCATCGAACTTTCCTGGCAAAACTTCTCGCATCTGGCCCTCTGGGCCAAGACCGGTGCGCCATTTCTCTGCATCGAACCCTGGACTGGCTACAGCGACCCGCTCGAATTCGACAAGGACATGTTCGAGAAACCAGCGATGCATTTCCTGGAGCCCGCGGCACAACGGCAGCACAGCATCAGCGTCCAATTTTCATCATGAGCAAGCGGTCCCGAAAGGGGGCCTTTGCAACATCAGGCCATCAGACAAAATACTGACGGGTAACTGATTCCCATTGTTGCTGCGGGCAGTCAACATTGACTTCTCGGATGAAGGCTCTCGAAAATGAGCCCGCCGCCAAACGTGGCAGTGGGCTCCAACGCCTGAGATCGCTGAACTGTTTGAGAAAATTCCAGAGGGAACGACTGGCATCGAGCCACTCAAAAGTGGTCGACGGCGACCGGCGACGAGGAGCGCCAGATGACCTCCTTTTAGGCGCTGCCGCTCGACTGTTAGGATTCGCAAAGGGACCTCGAACGAGGCGGGAACATCCACAGGACGAAACGAGGAGACCTACTCCAGGATTAATCCACCGGGAGGAGGAACAATTAGTGATTGCCTCATAACCGCGCACACCTGGACGCCGCTCGCCGATATCGCGAACATTCTGATGGGTCGGCGAGCGCCAAGTTGTTTTCGACGATCAGTCTCTCCATCCGAATGCAGTTGCAGTCGATTACACGGCCCTTATCAACCAAAGACAGCAACTGCTGATTTGACGATGATCCCACCATCCGGACTTCTGCGCAGTTGACGGCCGGTCGCGGCGCGAAAGATTTGCAGCAATTGCAGCGCCGGCGGCACTCGCG
>NZ_MOAI01000019.1:0-133762 GCF_001976035.1 Ensifer sp. 1H6
TGCATCCGCACGAGCATGGAGAGCTTCTCTTCTTCGCTAAATCTCGGCTTTCTTCCAACCATTTCCAGTTCCTGTATTCGAGAAACTGTCCGCTACTTAATATGTCTCAGTTGAGGGGTGCATTCCACGCTGTCCGGATATTGATCGGA
Source organism: Ensifer sp. 1H6 (assembly GCF_001976035.1). Classification (NCBI taxonomy): domain Bacteria; kingdom Pseudomonadati; phylum Pseudomonadota; class Alphaproteobacteria; order Hyphomicrobiales; family Rhizobiaceae; genus Ensifer; species Ensifer sp. 1H6. Next base: position 150 of record NZ_MOAI01000019.1, read on the forward strand.
ATCCCGTCCGGTTAATTCCCGGAATCCGCACGCAGTGAGCGACAAAAGGTCCAAGTGGCAACGATCGGTGCGGCCAGGCGGCCAGAGCATCAGCCTGCCTTGCCATGAAATCGTGGCGACAGTCGACAACCTGTCATTGTTTTGATTTAATCTGACTTCCTCAGCCGGAGGATTGCAACACGATGAATGGTTGGAACAAGGACGGGCGCGGCAGCGTCAGAGTATCACCGGTCGTCGGCTGGAAGGCCGCAACGCTGATCAACAACGAAGCCGACGTTTTCAGGCTCGAGTTCAGCGTCAATCCCGATAACACCGACGTATCAGCACTCCAATTTGCACTGACTGAGCATCAGGCTCGCGAAATCAGTACCAAACTGAGGGCCCTTGCAGACACGATATCGTCTTACGCCCTCCAGCCCAGTTGATGGCCGATCGTGTTCGCTAGCTCGATCTGAGCGATCGACGAATGCCCGATGAAGTGGCTGACCTGCACCGTTACTTGTTGCTGGCGATCGTCGATCAGCAAAGCGGATTGGCGCGTAAGTCGAGGAAATCTCACCGATTACATCACGAACGAACTTTCTTTCTGGCTTCTGGTCAATACCTTCACGAACACCTTCTATCCCCCATGAGCTTCCGAACATGAACGGAGTCAATTCGGGGTGGAAAGCTCCAGTGGAACTGCGGGACAAGACCGCCAATCCCGGATGAGCGAAATCAATCGATTAGAAGCCTCGCCAACAGCGCAGCAGTTTCACTTACACGAACATCATAACGACCATGTAGCCCACGATAACGAGCAATAAGCCAACGACCAGCATTGGCACGAGTGTACTTTCCGACTGACGATCGTTCATGTTGCTATTCCGCCTATTTGTTGGTTTCGTGTCTTGGCTAACTGACTTTGGTCGGGCCCTGCCGAGCGCTTTCTGCGGGACGACGAGGATGGTCGACGAACGCAGCTAGCCTCCCAAGGTCGAAGGTCGCCTGAGGTCAAGGGACTCCTCGCTGACAATGCAGTTGTCGGCGTCGACAATGCCCCGCCAGACCGAGTTGCCGTTGCGCACAGTCAGGCGCTTGCGGCCTGCGTCGCTGTCGACGCCGCGCTCCACTATGCTGGTCACAAGGCCAAGACGCATTCGGCGCCGAAGTTCGCTCGCCTCAATCGAAAGCCGCACCGCCAGGAATGCCGGGTCCAGAACATAATCTCCGGTCTGGTCAAGCTCGAGCCTCATCTGGCCTCCCTCATCGAATGTACGCCGCTATGCAGCTTAAAGATATATTGACGATATATGTTTTGATCCGCATAGTGAAGCGTATTCTCATCACACACCCATCGTCGTTGGACGACAAAGGGCCGCATCGGCCTGACTGAGGGCTGAATCCAGGCATGAGCAAAGGCGCAATGGACAAATCAACTATCGTTATCGACGGCCGGGTGCTACCCGAGCAGTTAGACGAGCAGATGATCCACGACGTAGTTCACGGCTTCTACGACGAGATCCGCAAGGATGCCCTGCTCGGGCCGGTGTTCAACAGCGCCATCGCGCGGCATGACTGGCCACAGCATCTGACGAAAATGTGCGACTTCTGGTCGTCTTTGATGCTTCGCAGCGGCCGCTATGACGGCCGCCCGCTGCCGCCGCATCTGGCGCTTCCTGGTCTTGGCGAACAGCATTTCCGCCAATGGCTGGGTTTGTTTCGCGCTACAGTCCAAAAACTCTGCCCGCCGGAGATTGCGGCGCTATTCATGGAACGGGCATTGCGCATTGCGCATTCCTTCCGCCTTGCACTGGCCTACAATCGCGATGAAAACACGTTGTCCGTCGAGCCGATCACGGCCGACAGCCTATGACCTTCCGGGGCAACCGGCAGGATCGGCATGCGCAAAGGTTGGAGCGAAATGAGGCTGACGAACTTTTCCGACTACACGCTGCGCATGCTGATGTTCGCGGCGTCCGCTGGGGACCGGCTGTTCACGATCGAGGAAACGGCGCGCGCCTTCGGCGTTTCGAAGGCGCATCTCAACAAGGTGGCCAACACGCTGACCCGCGCCGGGTACCTGACGGCGGTTCGCGGCAGATCGGGCGGACTGACGCTCGGACGTCGTCCGGAAGACATCCGCATAGGTGACGTGATCCGGCTGACCGAGCCGGATTTCGCCCTGGTCGAATGCTTTGCCACCGGCAACCAGTGCACGATCACGCGTTGCTGCAAGCTTTCAGGCATGCTGCGCGACGCGCTGTCGTCGTTCCAGAACACCCTCGACCGTTACACGCTTGCCGACATCGCACTGACGCGCCAGGATTTCCTGGTTGATACGCCCCGCACCTAGAGCATTTCCAGGAAAAGTGCGAAGCGGTTTTCCGTCAGGAAATGCGTAAAAACAAAGAGATAGAACGTTTGTTCGGTTCCGTCTAAATCGGAAACGCTCTAGCGACTGCCCCGGCGCGGGAACGACCGCGCTTGGCTCCCATTAGACATATCGCAAAAATTGCACGCAACTGCAGGTCAAATTCACTTGCCTGGGAGCCGGAATGGCGGACAATCCCAGAGGAGTTGCCTGTTGGGTAGGTAAGCCCAGCGTCGCAGTGACGATACCGGCAGCTGCCCTTCGACGGAGGAGAAGATGGCCGCCAACCATTCAGGCCCGACCGGACCCGACCTCGCCCTCGGCATTGCGCTCACCGATCTTCCCGATGGCGGCAAGCTGGTCGGTCATCGCGATGGCGAGCCGGTGCTTCTGTTGCGCCGCGGATCCGAGATATTCGCGATAACCGCCAACTGCTCGCATTACGGTGGGCCGCTAGTCGATGGCCTCGTTGCCAACGACACCGTCCGCTGCCCCTGGCATCACGCTTGCTTTCACCTGCGCACCGGAGAGGCCCTGCGTGCTCCGGCGTTATCGCCGCTCGCATGCTGGTCGGTTGAACAGCGCGGCGACAAAATAATCGTTGGCGAGAAGCGCAAGAAGCACACGCCTGCCCCACGCGAAGGCGATGCCGGGGCGGCTCCCGAAAAGATCGTCATCATCGGTGGTGGCGCCGCCGGCTTTGCCGCCGCCGAGAGGCTGCGGCGCGAACAGTTTCAGGGCGCCATCGTCATGATCAGCGATGACGAGGCGCTGCCCGTCGACCGCCCTAACCTTTCGAAGGACTATCTCTCCGGTAAGGCTCCGGAGGACTGGATCCCGCTGCGCAAGGAGGGCTTCTATGCCAAGAACGGCATCGACTTGCGCCTCGGAACCAAGGTTGCCCGCATCGATGTCCGCGCCAACGAAATCTTGCTCGCCGATGGGGCTCGGGTCGCCTTCGACAGACTGTTGCTGGCGACAGGTGCCGAACCGGTTGGCCTGACCATCCCCGGTGCCGACCAGCCTCATGTCCACACGCTGCGCTCGCTTGCCGACAGCCAGAAGATCATCGCGCAAGCCGGCATTGCACGCAGCGCCGTTGTTTTGGGCGCCAGCTTCATCGGCCTCGAAGTTGCCGCCGCCCTTCGGACCCGCGACGTCCAAGTCCATGTGGTGGCGCCCGACGAACGGCCGATGGAACGGATATTGGGGCCGCAGATCGGCGATTTCATCCGCGCCCTGCATGAGGAAAATGGCGTCATCTTCCACCTTGGGGATACCGTGACGAGCATCGGTGCAAAGGAGATCCAGCTGAGCAGCGGCGGCATCGTAGTCGCAGACATGGTCGTTGCCGGCATCGGCGTGCGGCCGCGGGTCGGTCTCGCCGAAGCCGCCAGGCTTGCCACCGATCGGGGCGTTCTGGTCGATGCATATCTTGAGACCAGCGTGCCGGGCATATATGCGGCCGGCGATATTGCCCGGTGGCCCGATCACCATAGTGGCGAGAGCATCAGGGTGGAGCACTGGGTGGTGGCGCAGCGGCAAGGTGCTGCGGCTGCACTCAACATGCTCGGACGCCAGAAGAAGTTCACGGATGTGCCGTTCTTTTGGAGCCAACATTATGACGTTCCGATCAACTATGTCGGCCATGCCGAAGGATGGGACGAGATTGAGGTCGAGGGCGACATTCCCGCCAGGGACTGCCTCCTGCGCTTCAGGCGCGGCGGACGTGTGCTGGCGGTGGCCACGATCTTCCGCGACATCGAGAGCCTCGAGGCAGAACTGGCGATGGAGCGGGGCGAGGCGTAGTAGGGACGAATTATGATCTAAGATCCGGCCCTCTATTCCTGGACGAGGCCAGTTCAGCGCGCCGTCAAGCTCGTCTTTTCCGATGCGCAGGACGGCCTCAAAGCGGCCCTCACCTGTGCGCGACATGGCGCAAAGGCACCGGGTGCATTTCATGCGCAGTGTGTTGGCGCAGCCGTCAACGCGGCCGCCGTATCGTCTCTGCCTTCATCGCTACCCCTTTGCCCAGGAGACGCCGCAAGCCGCGAGCACACAATGGTGCAACCCGGATCCGTTGGCGCCCCATCACATAAACTGATAAATGATCAAGATACCGCCAGACACCTGGTATCGGGCTTTATTCGCTTGGTTCTTTGGGGCTTCCAGCTTCTGATTTGAGCGATTCAAGGTGGGTGCGGCAGGCTTTTTCGACGAGAGCGATGAGTGCCTCGGTCCGGCTCAGTAGCCACAACAGGGCTTCCTCGGTGATTTCAAAGTGCCTTGAATAACGCGCTTTTACATAGGCTTCGTTGACAATGTTAAACCACGCAGTGAAGCGCTGCTGATCGCGCGGCCAGATCTCCGCCAGCTCGCGATGCTGCTCTTCCGCGCGACCGCGCAGGAAGTTCAGGTTATGGGAGGCTGGGCTGTGGTTGGTCAGTACCAGAAGAAGCGTGGCGTAGGATTGTTCGATCGACTGGTGCAGGAGGAAGGCAGCTTCCTTGAGATCCCCTTCCGACACGTAAAAGCCGCCGCCCTTAGCGAACTTTCGAGCATGCGGCATACGGTCTTCGAAGTACTCCGTCGCGATCCGCAATGCGTCCACTTTTGAAAGAGGCCTGGCGACTGCTAACGGCTCATCATCGAGTTCGTAGAGCACAATGCCATCGCGCCGAATATCGACAAAGAAATAGCGACCGTCATAAAGCGCGGTATTCACTTCACGGCGCGAGTGAACAATCAAACTAGTGGGTGTTTCAATTCCGGAGTGACGCAGCAAGCGGTCCTGTGCCTTCGACCAATAGCGCGCGAAGTCAGTCAGCTTGCTATTGTTCACAACGACAAGGATATCGTAGTCCGAACGATAGCCTTTCGTGGTATGCGGCTCATCCACCCAGTTTCCGCGTGCGTAGGAGCCGAACAGAATTACCTTCAGTATGCGACCACGTTTTTTGAAGTCGGCAGTACCGTCCTTGAGCGCATCTTCGAACTCCTCGTGCAACACTTCGACAACGCGCGCGAGCTCACGCTGCTTACGCTCAGGGAGATGAGCAATACTCGACTTCATCGGCGCGTGACCATGTTGTGGGCCCTGCATTCGTCAACTTGTGGCATATGATTCGCGGCAATGTAGACCGATGCTAGGGCAATGAGAACCCTCTTATGACCGTGGTCAAGGGTGATATGCGAACTTATGCGCCGCATGTCTTTGACACCCATTTGTTACCGTTGATGGGGCACCGCGGGGGCGGAATGGGCCTTCAGACGACGGTTGATCCAGCTCTTATCCGCGGGTTGAGTACCGCACTTCCGTAATTCGTCTTGGCCATCCCTGTCTAGAAGTCGGGCGTTGGATTCTGATGTCCAGCCACATAGGATCGCCAGGAATACCCACCGCGGCCCATCCCGTCTCCGGCTGCCCCTGATGTCCGCCGAGCTCCGGCGCGGGCAAAGCCCCTCAATGAGGTAGCGCCCGCGCTGGGGGGCAGCTGGTTGCAACTTGGACCTTTAAGGTGGCAGCGCAGCTCGCAATCCCGGACGCGGTCAAAAGCGCGCCTGCGAGCAGAAAGAATGGAATAGAGGTCAGCAGATAATGCGACATGCCGGACAAAGTGGCCGCCGCCATCGCCTCCTCCGGCATCGGCGCGCCAAAAGCGACAGCGATATAGGCCGCGGCGATAAAGGCATGAGGGAGCGGCGTTCCCGCGAAAATTGCCGCAAGTGCAAGACAGCAAAGGATGACGCTGGGCGATGCCAGGCTCAAGATCGGCGCGGCGCCGACCGCCCAATGCGCTCCGGCGGCAACCACCAGCATCGAAACGAATGCCAGAAAGCGGCGCTCTGCGAGGTGGTGGAGCAGAACCGCAACAATCGCCAGCACGCCCCCGGCGCTCAGCACCGCCGGACGCAGCCCTTCGGAAAGGCCGAGCGACGGCGAAACGCCGCCAAGATTGAGCGCCGCTCTACCGCTGCCGGACATCAGGATGATGCAAGCAAGCAGAATGATGGTGCCGGAGAACAATGCGCGCAGATCCCGAAGTGCGATGCGCCTTGGCCAGAGCCACGATTCGGCGTTGCCACCCCCAACGAACTGCGACGAGCGGCGTAAAACTTGCGCATTATCGTGGCCATGACCAGACGCCAGTCCTCCGTCAAACAGATCGATCCGTAATCCCCTAGCGGTCGAGGCAATCGGCAACCCGATCGAGACAAGTGCCACCAGCAACCAGCTCGCCGCTTCCTCTGCCCCGGTAAAACTGCTTGCCGCCACGTGTCGGAGGACAACCGAGCAGGTGATGGTGACGAGCAGGAGCGCAAGCAGAAACGCTCCGGCAAGCTCTAGCGTTCGCTCCAGTTGCAGCGAAAACGCCTGCGCCGCGCTAGCGAACATCGGGCTGCCACCAGCGATGAAAGTGGTGGACTGGTCCCCGCCCCTGCCCGACTTTGAGATCGCCGGCGGCAACGATGGCACCTTGTAGATAATCCTTGGCGGCAATGACGGCGTCTGCGAGTGACATTCCGCCTGCAAGCCCGGCAGCGATCGCCGCCGACAGCGTGCATCCCGTGCCGTGATCATTCGTCGTTTCGATGCGCGACGCCGTCAATCGGACGGGGTCTCCTCCGTCGAAAAAGATATCCGTCGCCTCGGGGCCGTGCCCGTGTCCGCCCTTGATTAGCACCGAACGCGCGCCGGCCTTCAGAATAGACTCGGCCTGGCGGCCCATCTCGGCCTCGTCCGTCGCGATCGCGCGCCCGGTCAGCAATGCCGCCTCCGGCAGGTTGGGCGTGGCGATCAGCGCTAGAGGCAGCAGTTGGTCGCTCAACGCAGCAATTGCATCTGGGCGTAGCAGCGCGTCGCCAGATGTGGCGACCATTACAGGATCGAGCACGGCCATCTTGCCGTATCGGCGGAGTCCGTCGGCTATGATCGCGATCGTCTCGCCGCGGGACACCATGCCGATCTTTACCGCGCCAACGGCGAGATCCGAAAACACCGCATCGATCTGTGCTTCGACAATTGCCGGCGAGATATCCTCGACCGCCGTGACACCCCTGGTGTTCTGCGCCGTGATCGCGGTGATAACGCTCGCGCCATAGGCGCCGAGAGCCGAAAAGGTCTTGAGGTCTGCCTGGATGCCAGCCCCGCCGCCGGAATCTGAGCCCGCTATGGTGACAGCAATGGCGGTCATCGCGAAGCCTCCGCCAGAGCCTTCTCGATACAAGCGCGCAATTCGCGCGTGGCCGCCGCTGGATCCACAGCGACGAAGATTGTGGAGATAACCGCAACACCATCCGCGCCCGCGGCAACGACGTCCGCGGCGCGCTGCGCATTTATACCGGCAATGGCTCCGACAGGCAGGTTCGGCTTGGCCGCCAGAAGCGTGGCACGAAGTCTGGCGAACCCTTCGGGGCCAACAGGCGGATCGGGGTTGTGCTTCGACAGCGTCTCATAGACCCCGCCGATGCAAGCATAGTCGATCGGCGAGGCAATCGCCGTCTCAGCGTCCGCTTCGTTCTTGACCGTCAGGCCGATGATCGCGGTATCGCCCATGATCGAGCGCGCCGTGGCTGCGTCCATGTCGTCCCGACCGAGATGGACGCCATCAGCGCCCGATCCGAGCGCCACATCGGTGCGGTCATTGACGACGAAGGGCACTCCGGTGTCTGAAAGAGCAGCGCCGATCGCCCGGGCCTGTTCGATCATTTCCCGTGTCGAGCTCGTCTTGTCGCGATACTGGATCAGCGTCGCGCCATTGAGCGCGGTGACACGCGCGAGATCTGCCAAACTCGCTTTGTCCCCAAGACGCGCGTCGACAAGGGCATTCAGGCGATAATCAACCTTCGGCATGGGAAATCCTGGCGTTGGCAATGATATGCTGGGAGCGGAGCGCTGCGAGCGCATCGCGGAAGGCAGCCTCGAATGTGCCGGGGCCGCTCGATCGTTCCGCAGCGATTTCGGCGGCGATGCCGCTCGTCAGCAGTGCACCCGTGGCGGCCTTCAGGCGATCCGGCTCGACGGCCATGAAAGCTGCGATCAAGGCGCCGGAGAGGCACCCGGTACCCGTGACCTGCGCCATGAGGGGGTGGCCGTTCTCAACCCGGATCGTATGTAGATCCAGTGTGAGTTCATCGACTGCCCCGGTCTTGATCTTCAGCGCGCCATTGACCTCCCCGAAAAGGTCCATCTCGCTGGCGTTGCCGCGAACAACGGAAGGTTCGGACGCGATGAGTTCACGGGCGAAGGCGAGCCGCGACGGGGAATAGTCGCAATGTACGGGATCGATGATCCACGGCTTGTCGGCATCGCGCGCGACAGCGGTTGCCAGACGGATCGCCGCGCGCCGCTCGTCATCAAGCGTGCCAAGATTGACGACGAGCGCATCGGCTCGCCGGGTAAAAGCCTCGACCTCTTCCGGCGAGGATGTCATCGAGGGGATCGCACCCAGAGCCGCTAACCCATCGGCTACGAACTTCTGCACCACCGTGTTCATCAGGCAATGCACGCGGGGGCGGCGCTGCCGCACAAGCGTCAGCGATGCAGCAGCATTTTCGACGAAGTCCGATGTACCTGTCATCGGATTTCCACCGCGATATCGTCGACAGCAGGTGCCTTGCCGATCAACCCGCTTTCGGCGAGAAACGCCCCAAACCGCTCGTATCGACCGCGATCGAGCGCCGCCGGCCTTTTGGCGAAGCGCGGCAGCGTGTCCGTGAAAGCGCTGCGGTTGAGTTCGTCATCCAGGTTCGGGTAGGCCTTGACAAACAGCTTCCAGGCTTCATCCGGATGATTGGTGAGAAAGATCGCCCCCTGCTCCACCGCGGCGAGGAAGGGCGGCAAGCGCTTGTCGGCAACCTTTGCCTTGTCGGTGACGAACACGAGCTCGTCATAAACAGGCACGCCATGCTCTTCTGGGAAGAAGGACCGGCCCTCATGCCCCTCGATACGCATCTGCGTCAGTTCAAAATTCCGGAAGCCGCCGATCGTTGCATCGACTTTACCGGCGATTAGCGACGGAGACAGGGCGAAGTTGACGTTGACGAGCTCGACGTCTTCTTTCTTGAGACCGGCCGAGGCGAGCATTCGGCCGAGCATCGCATCCTCGAAACCGGAGACGGAAAAGCCGATCTTCTTGCCCTTCAGATCGGCAAGGCTCCGGATCGGACCGTCGTCAAGGACGGTGACGGTGTTGAGCGGCGTCTCGACCAGAGTGCCAATGCGAACAAGCGGCAGGCCCGCGGCTTGATCGAGGTAAAGGTTCGGCTGGTAGTGCACGCCGATATCCGCCTGCCCCGCAGCGACGAGACGCGGAACGCTTGATGGGTCGGCGGGTGGTACGAGTTGGACCTCGAGCCCAGCCTTTTCGAACAGACCGAGTTCTTTGGCGACAACGATCGGCGCATGGTCGGGATTGACGAACCACTCCAGCATCACCGTCAGTTTTTCAGCGGCAGTTGCCGAACCGGCTGAAAGGGCGACGCCGAGCGCGAGGCTGGCGGAAAGCAGAGATTTGCGGATCATGATGTTATGAACTCTCCCAATTGATCTCAGAAATTCAGGTTTCCCGCTCCCAGTGCGCGAGTGGACGGGTTGCCTCATCGACGAGCAGCCTGAGGGCAACGGCAAGCACAGCAAGAATGGCCATCGCAGCGAAGACGACATCGGTCTGCATGCGGGCATTTGCCTGGACGATAACGAAGCCGAGGCCGGCCGAGGCGCCGACCCATTCGCCGACGACAGCGCCCAGCGGCGCCAAGGGAGCCGCCACGCGCAGGCCCGTGACGAGCCCCGGCAATGCCAGCGGCAGTCGCACGAGCATCAGCGCCTGCCAGTGGCTCGCCTTGGTGAGCGCCACGGCATCGAGGATCTGCGCGTCGGTACGGCGTAGACCGTCCGAGAATGCGGAAACGACGGGAAAGAAGATAATGATCGCCGCCATCACGATCTTCGAAACCATACCGAAGCCGAACCACAGCACCAGCAAAGGTGCGATGACGAAAACGGGAAAGGCCTGAAGGACGAGCACAAAAGGCCAGACGAGCTTTCCGAACCGCGGAAAAGCCGCCAGCCCGATTGCCGTCGCAACGCCGAACGCCGTGCCTACCGCGAGCCCGGCCAGCATTTCGACGATCGTCACCAAGCTCTGCTCAAGCAGAAATTCTGGCTGTCGCGCAAAGACGGCCAGTACCTCGATCGGTGTTGGTAACAGATAGCGCGGCAGCGCAAAGACGACGACCGCCCCTTGCCAGAGGACAGCAAGCACAACAAGGCTACGAACAAATGTGAAAGACACGCGCATCGCCGGTCAGCCGACGCAGCGACCCGGGCAAACCGCAAACCCGCCATCCGGCGGCAACTTGGCAAAAGACAGCATCGATCGATCTCCAGACAAAACATCACGGAGATCCAGGTGAGAGCGAAGACGCGATTAGTTTGCCGAAACTGGCTCTTTTCCCGTTCCTACGCCGGCATGACCCGGATCAGGTTCAAGGGTCCGGCTCACCGCCATCTCAGCACTGTGAAGTGCTCCCCTCGGAATGCTTTGAGTTTATGGGAGAAACCCAATTGGTGTCAACTGGACTATATCCATCCGGCGAGAACTACAGGTAGTTGTACCCGATCCAAGCAGCTTTACTCTAGTCGTGCTGATGTGTACTGCTGCGTTCCTTCAACAGGATTCAATAGATGGGCCAATGTTTGTTGATGATTTCATAAATCGGGGGCGATTTCCTGCCTTAAATCGTAGGCAAGGCGGGCGACTTCTTCGGTAAATCTCGCATCTTCTGCTTCAGACCACGGGCTTGCCATCCGAGCACGAGAACTATGCCGAGTATCAATGACACGTCTCCAACCGAAACGGCGAGAGAAGCGCGTCTCAACGGGTAGGTTGGAAGGTTGGAAGAGGTGCTCGGCTTAGTTCGACGCTGATCATGACGGCCTTATGCCGCGCGCGGTATAAGGCCGTCATGATCAGCGTCGCCAAGAAGGCTGCGCGATCGGCACCACGGTCGGAGCCAGCGAAGAGCCATGACTTCCTGCCGAGGTAAAGCCGCACAGCGGCCGTTCGGCGGCATTGTTGGTGAGGCAATTGCGGCCGTAGCAATCACTTCCAGCGTCTCGGTGATCCCCGCCATGCTTTTCATGTCGGTATCGCGGTCGCCAGCCCAGGCCTTCACACCGCTTGGAACCGGGATCATCGCGGCTCCAACAGTCGATCTGAGTATTCCTACCCCCGAAGTGTCGAAAGATCTCACGACAGATCTAAATCGATGAACTTCACAAAGCTGCTTAGACGCGGTAGAGGCTGCAACCCTAGTGCGTGGACTGGATCGATCGTAGATGGAGTCCTAGCTGCATTGATCGTTGTTTCGGAGGGTTCCACTGGAAAGAGACTCTAGCACCTGTTTTAATGCTACGGGCCAATGGCGCGGCTCCACCGAGAAGTCACGCTTCAACTTGTCAGATGAAAGTCGAGAGTTCGCAGGGCGCCGTGCCGGCGTAGGGTATTCACTTGTTCCAATTGCCTCCAAAGTCGGAATTGAGTATCCGGCGCGTTTGCGCTGCTGGAATATCTCACGCGCAAAATCGTACCAAGTCGCGTCGCCGGCGTTAACGAAACAATAGGTTCCAACAGGCGCACTCGTATCCTCGATCAATCGACAAGTGATAGTAGCCAATACAGCCGCAATATCTGATGCCGCGGTCGGACAACCCACTTGATCATCGACGACGCTCACTACGTCTCTTTCCGCCCCCAACCGCAGCATTGTTCTAACAAAATTTGTGCCATGAGCACTAAAAACCCAAGCTGTCCGCAAGATGACATGCCGAGGATTTGCCGTTCGAACGGCTTGCTCGCCTGCTTCCTTGGAAGCCCCATAGACACCCAGTGGCGCTACTGGGTCGTCTTCGATGTATGGGGTATTTTTGACCCCATCGAACACATAATCCGTCGAGATTTGTACGATCGGGATGTCACATTTCTTCGTCGCCCATGCCATCGCGGCCGGGGCTAAAGCATTGACTTTCCAAGCCGTCAATACATCGCCTTCGGCTCGATCAACGGCCGTATAAGCGCCCGAGTTGATAACCGCACAGAAGGCCCCTTTATCGATGTAACGTTCAATACTGTCGCCGTCGCTAAGATCGAGCTCTTGCCGGGTGGGTGCGATCAATTCGATGTCGCACGGCCAGCGGCAACGGAGTAATTCGGTCCCGATCTGCCCTGTTCCGCCCGTGATCAAAATCCGTCTCACGTTCAAACACCCAAACCACGCCGCTTGGCCGCTTTTGTCCGGCCAAGGATTTCGTCCCACCAGTCCCGGTGGCTAAGATACCAAGAGACTGTCTTTTCGATACCGGTTTCGAAGCTTTCAGCTGGCCTCCAGCCAAGGTCGGTTGTAATCTTGGTCGCATCGATCGCATAGCGCTGATCGTGACCTGGTCGATCGGCAACATAAGTGATCAGCCCTTTATAGGATTGGCCACCCTGACGCGGTTGCAAGCGATCCAAAATCTCACAAACAGTATTCACGACATCAATATTCCGACGTTCCGAATTACCACCTACAGCGTAGGTCTGACCGGGAACACCTTTCTCAAACACACATTGCAGGGCCCGAACATGATCCTCGACATACAGCCAGTCGCGGATGTTTACGCCATTTCCGTATACCGGAAGTGACTCACCAGCGAGCGCCTTCACGATCATCAGCGGAATGAGTTTCTCCGGAAAGTGATAGGGTCCGTAATTGTTCGAGCAGTTGGTGATCAACACCGGCAAGCCAAATGTGTGCCCCCAGGCGGAGACGAGATGATCAGATCCTGCCTTGGAAGCCGAATAGGGCGAGCGAGGATCATAAGGCGTCGTCTCATTAAAATAGCCTGTCTCGCCGAGCGAACCGAAAACCTCATCAGTCGAAATATGGTGGAAGCGGAATTGGGCTTGGCGTTCCTCCGTGAGCTTGCTCCAGTAGGCCAATGCGGCCGCTAGCATCGTGTAGGTACCGACAATATTTGTCTGGATGAACGCGCCCGGTCCATCAATCGACCGGTCGACATGAGATTCTGCCGCCAAGTGTGTAATCACGTCAGGCTGAAAGTCATTAAGGGCAGCGCCCACCGACTGCTCGTCGCAAACATCCCCCTGCCTGAAACGATACCTCGACGAGGAAGCTACGGAAGACAGGGACGTCAGCGTGCCAGCATAAGTCAGCTTGTCGTAGTTCAATACCTCATGTTGGGTGTTCTCGATGAGATGTCGAACAAGAGCCGATCCAATGAACCCGGCGCCGCCGGTGACAAGAATGCGCATATTCACTCCTTCAGAAATTTACACTTCGACCAGTTCGAGGGGCGTGTCGTCGTAATTAAATGGGCTGTCGAATTCACGTAACACCGGTTGTCTTCCGTCCTTGGGACTCAAAATTGGATCGATCCCCTCGGGTAAGGGCCACTCGATACCGATGTCCGGATCGCTCCAGAGAATACCGCGGTCATTCTCCGGCGAATACGGAGTCGACACTTTGTACGTAACTTCGGTTGACGGTTCGAGCGTCACGAAACCATGAGCGAAACCCACAGGTACGTAAAGTTGGTGGCCATTCTCGGCGGAAAGTTCGGCGCCAGTCCATCGCCCGAATGTGGGCGAACCGCGACGGATATCGACAGCCACATCAAATATTCGTCCGCGGATGCAGCGAACCAGCTTCGACTGCGCAAAAGGCGGGGTCTGAAAATGCAATCCTCTTAGCGTCCCAATTGGAACCGAGAGTGAGTGATTGTCCTGAACGAAGCGGTCGGTTATTCCGTACCCAGAAAAAACCTTCTCGTTGTAAACTTCCGAGAACCAACCCCGATCGTCACCAAATCGTTTGGGACGAAGCAATAAGACCTTGAAAGTCATTAGAACGGACCCGTATTGCAATCGTTCAAAATTGTGGTCAAACCAAAATAGGTTGACTAAGCGTTTTGTCAGGCCCTTAGGGCCTCCAATCCCGTATCTGCTACGAGCGTCATTTGCAAGGCGGCCCTGCGCGTCGCCGCAGCAATTGTACTACGCGTGTCCCGATCGTCGACAAGTCGGACGATCGTTTCGCGCCAAATCCGGGCGCTGTAAGGTAGCAGCAGTTCAGCGCCCTCGCAGGGGTAGCCATAGGCTGTCCCCTCTGCAAACACACCCGCTGCTTCATATCGCGCGACATCAATCCGCTTCGTTGGCGCCCGGCTATCATTCACACGCGACGGATGAAGCGGAACGAGCATCACATCAATGACGCGATTATCTGCGTCTGCGAGATAGTCGTTCCAGGGCATGGGCCATCGGATCGACACACGTTCCAGGCCCTGCCAGATAGACGCCGCTCGTCCGTCGGCGAAGACCTCAAATAGTGCCTGTGGGCGTTGGGCGAGGACATCTTCTATAATTGGACGCAGAAAGTGATGTTCTTCGAGGTGAACGCCAGTTGCGTGGTAGGCAATCAAGACCCGATCTGACATCGGTTTTGCAACGCGGTCAGGCTGATCCGGTCGCGGCCTCCACAATGTTTCAGGAGGCGCTGGCGGCAACACATAGACGTTCTCCAACTGTAATGTGGAAGCTAGATGCGGCGTCGAAGCCCAAACAATATCGAGGTGGCTATTGAGACGGCGCAGCGGCCAAAGCGCTCGAAAGTACAAAAGGAGACGATACCGTAGATTCGCGTCTCTCCCCGTAACCACAGCCGGTATGTCATCATCGATAAAAAGGCCGACGCCGGACAGCCGACCCGCTTTGGCGTCCATCCAACTCAGCACGTCCGGTGAAGCATACCGACAGATGATGATGAAGGCGCCTTCCGGATCGAGTTCTGCAAGATTGCCATGCCTGATGTCGACGACCTGCGAAGGCGGCATGCCGGGCGCCTCAAGACGCGCCGCGAAATAATAGTCAAAGGTCGGGTTCGGCATGCGCCCGAAGACGATAATGCGCTTCACCGGCCGCCGTGGGCGCCCTGTAGCTCCTTGCCTCAGTTGCGGCCGCGGCAGCTTTTGCTCGATCCTAAGGGCAAGCCACTCTCGCATGTCGGTCATCGTGATGACCTCGGAGATAGATCGCGCGGGCAGGCCTCGAGAACAAGTTCCTCCGCGATCAGGGAGAGGTTCGGGTTGTGATACGGATCATCCCGCAAAATTTTGCCCCACCTCCGATACACCGTCTGTTCCTCGCGCGCGAAACGGCGCAGCTTTTCAGGTGTATTGTCCGCACCTCGAGAGACCGATTCCCTGTGCAGCATGGCGCTATCGGGTGTCCAGACAATCGTGCATCCCGCTTGCCGCACCTTGACGCAGTAGTCGACATCGTTGAACGCAACGGTCAAATTGCTCTCATCCATGCCACCAATTTGCGCCCATAGGCTCTTGCGTGTCAGCAGGCAAGCTGCGGTGACTGCAGAGATCTCCCGCCGCTCACTCAAGAGACCATTGTCCTCACCTGATTGCGGGTGCAGGAAATGAAAGCTGTGCCTTGCAACAGTCCCCGCCCCGAGCGTAACACCGCCGTGTTGCACGTAGCCATCGGGGAAAAACAGTAGGCTGCCCGCGGCGCCAACATCGGGATCATCCAACTCCCGCGCAAGATTCGAAAGCCATCCCGGCTGCAATGGTTCGACGTCATTGTTGAGCAAAAGGATGAATTCGTTGCGCGATGCTTCGACACCAAGATTGCAGGCCCGTGAAAAATTGAATCCACCTGGCAGCGGCAGACGACGGATACGCCCAGCCTTCTCATAGCGGTCCATAAGGGCCAGAGCTGCGGGATCGCTGCTGTCATTGTCGATGACAATAACATCCAGATCAACACCACCAGTGCTTTCAAAAAGGCCCCTTAGGCATGCCTCTAGCAGGTCAGCTCGATCCCGCGTCGGAATGATGACACTTACCTTGCGCACGTCGACCGGATCCGCATTGAGCCGGACAGGCCCCATCATTCGCTGGTATGGGGCGTCTCTGTGCAAAAGCACCCGCGGCACATGAAGAACCGCACCACGGCGGCCCTTTGCAGCTTTGGCGATCACCTCACCCATCGGCCGATTCTCGAGATCCAAGCCCTCCGGCAGGTCAGCCAAGCGGACAAGTGCGCCGTCCAATGGGAGCCAACCGGATTGCGCAAGAGGCGGGTTCCAGGCCGGCTTGAAGAACGGGTCGGTCCGGCGACCACGCTTATTGACACGATCCTCGTCGCTATAAACTGCAGTCACCGAAGACGAGAAAGCGAAGGGCCGCGCAAGCCTCTCTAAAGCGCGCGCCGCCAGGCGCATGCCCGCGGGAAGTCGCATCCATAGTTGCGGTCGGGCTGCGTTCCCGTCTTTCATACCTGCAACTTCACTGGCAGGCATCTCGGCGTAGTCGAGCCAGGTTTGTGTGGCCAGTGAAGCGCGTGTTTCGGCGACGGCCTGCTCAGTGCCGCGCCCAATCGAAACGAAGACGAAAGGTTTTGTTGGCCAATCTCCCAGAGAGTCAGGCACCTCCGCGCGCTCCGCTGCCTGCTGGGCGTCGATCCATTCGTCATAGCTCGGCGCCGACAAAGCGTCGACTTGCCTGGCAAAGCGAAACGTGGCGCCTTTCACGTTGCGCGCCATGAGAAGACGAAGAATACGAAGAATGAACAAGGGTCGTTGCAGAACCAGGATAGTCCCGATTTCGAGCAGCGACAGCCGCCGCACGCTTATCTCCGGGGTAACGTCCGCCGATATTTCCGCTGTTGCGTCATCGGCGACAAGCGTTGCACCTTCGAATTGCACCGGCAGCCATCCATAAAATCGTCCGTGGCCTTTGCTGTTCACCAGGAAAGAGCGGAAAACCGTAGCTAGTACTCCGCCCTTACGATGCAACGCCAAGCGCGGGCGCAGACCCAAACGGTGCCCTGGGTCCTTAACCGTTAGAACGACAGGACGAGCGGCATAATCTCCCGGCTCAGCCTCGAGCGGCACCTTGAATTCGACCTGTAAAGCGTCAGCCATCATTCTCTATCTTGCAATTCAGCGAAACCGGAGTCGGTATGCCGCTTATGCCAGAGCTTTGAATGAAATTTAACTCATAATTCCAGTTATCTGCGCAAACCGAATATCCATGAACCCAGTGTTGTTTCAGGCCGGGTAAAGGCGTGCCCGTTTGATTGTCAGACTTCCCACCTGCCCAGGCTCTACATCGGTCTCGGGTGCCACATCGAACTCCAATGCTGTTCCACCTTCGACATTGGCAAGAACCCGTCTACCGCCGGGTCGATCGAGAACCCTGACGATCGTGGCAGGTATGCCGTCGCCCACGGGATTCCAGTCGACGTCGCCTGGGCGCAAATACATGTCGATCGGGCCATCGCTCGATGACTGCGCGTCGATCACGGTCTCACCGATATAGGCTCGCCCGTCCCGAACGGTCGCTGCGATGCGGTTCGCATCCCCCAAAAACCGCATCACGAATGCCGAGTTCGGCGCGCGGCAGACTTCGGCAGGCGATCCCTCTTGCACGATCCTACCTTGATCCAGGATAACGACGCGATCGGCGAGATCGAGCGCCTCTTCCTGGTCATGCGTCACGAACAAGGTCGTAATGCCGAGTTCGTCGTGGATCTCGCGAAGCCAGCGGCGGAGATCCCGGCGAACGTTGGCATCGAGCGCACCGAAAGGTTCGTCGAGAAGCAGCACCTTCGGATCGACGGCAAGGGCGCGGGCAAGTGCCACACGCTGACGCTGACCGCCAGAAATCTGGCCGGGGAAACGCTCACCAAGTCCTTCGAGCTTTACCAGCCGCAGGAGTTCGGAAACGCGTGTGGCGATTTCGGGCTTGCTGCGCTTGGTCTTGGAGACCTTCATGCCGAAGGCGATGTTCTCGCCAACGGTCATATGCGGGAAGAGTGCGTAATGCTGAAAGACGAAGCCGACGCCGCGGTCACGCACCGGGATGTCGGTCGCATCCTGATCGCCGAAATAGATGTGGCCGCCGTCGGCATATTCGAGCCCGGCCACCATGCGCAGGATTGTCGTCTTGCCGGAACCGGAAGGGCCAAGCAGCGCCACCAACTGTCCGCTCTCGATGTCGAGCGAGACGCCACGCACGGCGCGGAACGTGTCGAAGGTCTTTACGACCTGGTCGAGACGGATCTTCATGGTCGGGTTCCTGCATTCTGTTCTTTGGCGGCGGCGGCAAGCGCCGGCCTGCGGCCTGCGCCGCGACGCTCAAGCGCGACCTTGGCAATGATGGTGACGACGGCGAGCGTCGCAAGGATTGAGGCGGCGGCAAAGGCGCCTGCCGCCTGGTAGTCGTGATAAAGCAGTTCGATATGGAGCGGCAGCGTGTTGGTCTGGCCGCGAATATTGCCGGACACCACCGACACCGCGCCAAACTCACCCATGACACGGGCGTTGCAGAGAACGACGCCGTAAAGCAGCGCCCATTTCACATTGGGAAGCGTGACGGAGAAGAACGTGCGCCAGCCTGACGCGCCAAGCGAGGTTGCCGCCTCTTCGAGGTCCCTGCCCTGCGCCTGCATCAATGGAATGAGTTCACGCGCCACGAAAGGTGCTGTTACGAACATCGAGGCAAGCACAATTCCCGGCAACGTGAACAAGATCTTGATATCCGCAGCCTCAAGCATAGGGCCGAAAAGCCCTTGCAGACCATAGACGAAGAGATAGGCGACGCCGGCAACGATCGGTGAGATCGAAAACGGGATCTCGATCACAACGAGAAGGAAGCGTCGTCCCCAAAAATCGAACTTGGTGATTGCCCAGGCGGCCGCGAGACCGAAGGCGGTATTAATAGGAACGGCGATCAACGCGGTTGCGACCGTCATGAAAATGGCGTGGCGTGTATCGGGATGAGCGATGGTAGCCGCATAGGCTTTGAGCCCCTGACCGAATGCTTCGACGGCAATCACGATCAGCGGAGCGAGCACCAGAATGGCACCGAAGAACAGGGTCGTGCCAATCAACACACGGCGTATGATCGGCCCATCGCCGACGCGCGGCGGTTTGCGTCTGGTCGGTATCATGCTCAAGACCTCGCGGTGTAGCGCAAGGCACGGGCCTGCAGGAGATTGGTGGCTGCCAACATCAGGAAGGCGGTGATCAACAGCACCGACGCAATGGCGGCGGCGGCCTGATAATCGTATTCCTCAAGCCGGATGAAGGCGAGCAATGCGGTGATTTCGGTTTCCATCGGCTGATTGCCGGCGATGAAGATGATCGCGCCGAACTCGCCCAGCGACCGCGCGAAGGACAGTGATAGACCCGCCAGCAGCGCCGGCATCAGCAAGGGCAGGATGACGCGCACGAAAATGGAGCCGTCCGATCCGCCGAGCGATTGGGCCGCCTCCTCCAGTGCAGGATCGAGATCCTCAAGCACCGGCTGTACAGTGCGGACGATGAAGGGCAGGCTGGTGAAGCACATGGCCACCATGATGCCAAGCGGAGTGTAGGCCACCTTTATGCCGAGTGGCGCCAGCGAGGCGCCAAACCAGCCGTTCGATGCAAACAGCGTCGTCAAGGCAATGCCGGCAACCGCGGTCGGCAGGGCAAAAGGCAGATCGACGATCGCGTCGATGATCCTGCGCCCGGGGAAGCGGTAGCGAACGAGAACCCAGGCAAGCGCCAGGCCGAAGACGAGGTTGAAGGCGGTGGCAACAAGGGCCGAAAGCACGGTGACGCGGTAGCTGGCGACAGCGCGCGGTGAAGAGACGATCGCCCAGTATTCGGCAAGCCCAAGGCTCGCCGCCTTGAAGACCAGTGTCGCCAAAGGCAACACGACGATCAGCCCCACATATAAAAGGGTGATGCCCAACGACAGGGGCAGGCCGGGCAGGACATTGCGTTTCAAGTGATCGCCTCCACGGCGGCATAACTTTCATTCATGGCAGAACCCGGCGAGCAGAACCCGCCGGGTAAATTGGATCGGTTTGATATCGCTTTTTCAGCGATTGCCGTAGATCTGGTCGAGTGCAGCGCCCGAAGCGAAATGCTCGTTCTTGATCTTGCCCCAGCCGCCGAACACGTCCTCGACCGTTACCAGGCGGATCTCCGGGAACTGATCCTTGAATTCCGCCGCTACTTTCTCGTTGTGGACGCGGTGGCCATATTCAGCGGCAATCTTCTGGCCCTCCTCGGTGTAGAGGAAATCGAGATAGGACTTTGCCAATTCGCGCGAGCCGCGCTTCTCGGCCACCTTGTCGACCACGGCAACAGGGAATTCCGCAAGCAGGCTGACGGAAGGCACGACGCTTTCGAACTTGTCGGTGCCATACTGCTTGGCGATCGAGCGGGTCTCCGCCTCGAAGGTGATGATCACGTCGCCGATTTCGCGCTCGACAAAGGTTGTCGTTGCCGCGCGGCCGCCGGTATCAAAGACCGGAACGTTGTCGAAGATCTTCTTGACGAACTCGGTGACCTTGGCCGGGTCGTCCTTGAAGGCTTCCTTGGCATAGGCCGTTGCCGCCAGATAGGTGTAGCGCGCATTGCCCGATGTCTTCGGGTTCGGGAAGATCACCTTGACGTCGTCACGCGCGAGATCGCCCCAATCCTTGATGCCCTTCGGATTGCCGGCGCGCACGAGGAAGGACGGGAAGGAATAGAACGGCGAAGCATTGTTCGAAAACTCCTTCTGCCAGCCCTCGGCGACGAAACCGTTCTTTGCCAGGAAGTCGATGTCGGTGACCTGGTTGAAGGTGACGACATCGGCTTCCAGACCTTCGACGATCGCGCGCGCCTGCTTCGATGTGCCGGCATGCGATTGGTCGACGGTGATACCCGGATGCGCCTTGACGAAGGCTTCGTTCTCGGCCGCAAAGACTTCCCGCGCAACATCGTAGGAGGCATTGAGAAGGGAGGTCGGCGCTTCGGCAAGGGCCGGTCCGCTCAGGAGCGCAACAAAGGCAGCGCCGGCGATCAGCAGTTTCTTCATGGGTATCTCCGGTGGAATAGAGGCGGCAGGTTGGATGAAACCTAACGGCCGCTATCGGAGACGACGAGGCACCATGATCTTCGCTTGTGTCCCGAACGAGAAAAATCGCCTAACGAATTCGGATATCAGAGAAAATGGCGTTGCGGCTGTGGCCCACGAACTACCTATCGGGGGTTGCCGACGACGCCTCTTGCGTCGGGGTCGATTGCGACGATCGCTTGAGACTGATGGCCGGCGCCTCGCCTTCGAACATCTCCACCCGGCGGTCATAGACCGGCGAGATCGTACCGAGAACGCGGTCCCAGAAGGAGAAATAGTTGGCGTAGTTGTAATTGAATTCGGCGTGATGCTGGTCGTGATAGGTCGTGCACAACAGCGGCCACGGATAGCGCGCCGTCGGCGAGGCAAAATACTCGAACCCCGCGTGGCCGAAGGTTCCATTGATCTGGTCGAACAGCCTGTGCGCCAGCAGGATCAGCGGCGGGAACGGTACCAGGAAGACGATGACGGCGTAATAGCCCTGCGACAGGGCCGTATCAACGAGACCGATCGAATCGTTGCTCCACACGGTCGGGGCGACACTTCGATGGTGCAGCAGGTGATATTTGTAGAACAGCTTGGTGTGCAGCAGCCGGTGCGCGAAATAGAACCAGGCGTCGAACAGCACCATGCAGAGCAGGAAGAGTGGTACCGCCGTCCACCAGCTGAAGGCCCAGGGCGTGAACAATGTCCAGCCCTGATACTGGGCAAAGAGACCGATCGCCACCGATGTGCAGGTCACGAGGATCGACGCCATGCTCTGGCGGATCTCGACCGCCTTTCGCTTCTCCCCCCGACGCCCCTTCTGGATGCGCCGCTCCGGATTGCGATCATTGAGCCAGGTGATGCCGTAGCCGAGCGCAAAATAAACGAGCACCGTCGCGGCGTAGATGACCGCAAGAATGGCGAGGAAAGTCAGGGTACCCTGGACGAACGCGTTCAAGTGGAAATCCGGTGCTGCTGCGTGGGAAATAATCAGACCCGCTGAATACACCAACCAGACCGAGCAAGGCAAGGCAAGCCCCGGCTCAAACCCGCTCAAGATCCGACAGAAACGCGTTCAGTTCCGTTTCGTCTATCCCGACGAGATGGGCTTTGTCGGGATAGGCGCCGGACCGCACCTCTTCGGCAAACTCCGAGAAGGCAGCGACGCGCTCGCGTTGAAGCCGCTCATACTCAGCGGCGAAGTTGCGATAGATTTTTGCGTGACGGGGAACGTGGCCACGATTGGCACCGAGCACGTCATCGCTGAAGAGATACTGCGCGTCGCAGCCCGTGCCGGCGCCCATCGACAACATGAGCATCGATGTCTTCGCGTTGATCGCGGCGGCGACCTCGCCGGGCACCACTTCGATTTCGGCGGCAAAGGCACCTGCCCCTTCCAGCGCTTTTACCTGGCGCCAGATCTCGATGGCGCTTGCCGCCGTCTTGCCGACGACGCGAAACCCGCCGGTCCAGGTGGCCTTCGACGGGATGAGGCCGACGTGGCCGCAGACCGGGATGCCCTCTTCGCGCATGCGGCGAACGGTAGAGAGGCTTGCCGCGCAGTAAACTGCGTCGCCTCCCGCTTTGAGCGCCTTGAATGCGGCGCGGATATATTCGTCGGCCGTGACCAAATCGCCATATTCAAGGCCCGGAAAGGCAAAACAGGTCGGGGCCACTTCGCGAAACTCCGGCCCAAGCAGTGCCGGCGGCACGGAGACCAGGTCGATGCCAGCGGCTTCGGCGGCCTCGGCCTCATCCAGCGCTTCGACCCGCAGCATCGTCAACTGTCTCTTGCCTTTCATTGAAAGAAGGTCGGCCACGGTTGGGCGGCGGTTTCGCATCAGGATCTCCGGATCTCGGTTGTTGTTATGTTAGGTGGAAAAACATCGCGCCTCAGGAGGCGAGCAACGCCTTCAGCTTGGTGTCGATGGAACCGAGCGCCTGCGGATCCGGCCTTTTCCCGGCAGCAATCAGCATCTCGGCAAGGCGGATGTCGCGAGCGATCGCGTTTCCTGTGCCGATACCGCTCGCACTGATCAGTCGACCGCTGGCGTCAAGATGAAAGAGAATGAAGGCGCCATCGCCAAGGTCCCGCTGCACCGTCATCACAGCACAATCGGCAAGGCCGGCGATCTGCAGGGTCAGGTCGTATTGATCGGACCAGAACCAGGGCACGCTCACAATCGTCTCGGCGGCACCGAGCAGGTTGGCCGCCGCAAGTGTTCCCTGGTCCTGCGCGTTTCGCCAGGCTTCGAGCCGTATACGCCGGCCATCATAGTGCCCGAGAGGATAGGAACAGCAATCACCGGCCGCAAAAATGTCGGGGTCTGCGGTGCAAAGCGTCTCATCACGGCGATGCCGTTGTCGATGGTAAGGCCGGCAGCCTCGGCCAAGGCGGTGTTCGGCAAGGCTCCAATGCCGACTACGACCAGGTCGGCGACAAGAATGTCTCCGTCGGCAAGCCGAATTTCAACCTGCTCTTCGCGTTCTTCGATGCCGGCGATCCTGGAATTGCAGCGAATGTCCACACCTTCCAGTCGATGCCGCGCGGCAACGACGGCGGCGATCTCTTCCGGCACGCCGCGGGAAAGCACCCGTGGCAGGCCCTCGAGGAGAACGACATCTGCGCCGAGCTTGCGGGCGGTCCCTGCGAGTTCCAGGCCGATAAACCCGCCACCGATAATGGCAAGCACCTTGCCCGGTGCGAGCTTTGAGCGGATGGCAGCAGCATCCGCATGCGTCCGAAGCATCCGGATAAGTGGTGATGCCTCTGACAAGCCCGGCAATGACCTTGGTCTCGCACCAGTTGTCAGCAACAACCTGTCGTAGGTGAGCTGCCGCCCATCGGCGAGCCGTACTGTTTTCGCATCGCGATCGATGGCCTCCACCGGCGTATCGGTGAGCACCTGGATCCCGGCAGCCTGATAGCGTTCGGCGTCGGCGACGAATTTGGGCTCAAGCTGTCCAGCCAGACCTTCCTTCGAGAGTGGCGGCCGCTCGTATGGCAGATGCGGTTCGGCACCAATCAGCGTGATGTCACCCTCATGGCCCTTTTCCCTCAGCGCAAAAGCTGCCCTCGCACCACACTCGCCGGCGCCGACAATGACAATCCTGTTCATGTGCCTCTCCCAATGTTTCGTTGGATGCCTTGAGCATCCGCTTAGGCGACGGCGATGAAAACGCTGCCGGCCTCGACCTTGACCGGGTAGGTCTTCAGGTTGACGCAGACGGGGGCGCCCTTGGCCTGGCCGGTCTTGTAGTTGAAGCGGCCATTGTGTTTCGGACACTCGATGATGTCGTCCATCACCAGTCCGTCGGCGAGGTGGATATGCTCGTGGGTGCAGAGCCCATCGGTCGCGAAATACTCGTCGTCGGGGCTGCGGTAGACGGCAAAGGTGCGTCCGTCATGGTCGAAGCGGATCACATCCACTTCGTCGATCTCGTCGGCCGCACAGACCTCGATCCAGTTTCCACTCATGCTTGTTCCTCCAAATGCTGTTGTTTGCTGGCGTGCCTATTCGGCAGCATCTACCAGGGCATCGCTGTGAAACTCTTCGCGATAGGGTTTTGCCGTTGGCGGCAGGTCGCGCTTGAGGAAATAGTCCTCGTTCCTCAGCTGGCGCAGGAAGGCCGGGATCATCTCGCGGTAGCCGTGGAGCATGGATGGATTCGGCGCCGGCAGATCGTGCTTGATCATGGCGTGAAGCCGCGGCAGCGCATGGTAGGGCACCATCGGGAACATATGGTGTTCGACGTGGTAGTTCATATTCCAATAGATGAAGCGGCTGATCGGGTTCATGTAGACCGTGCGGCTGTTCAGCCTGTGGTCCGTGACGTTGTCGGCAAGCCCGCCGTGCTGCAGGAGGCCCGTCAGCACATGGTGCCAGGCGCCATAGAGGCGCGGCAGGCCGACCAGCATCATCGGCAGGATCGAGCCGAGATAGAACGACAGGCCGATGGTTGCGAGATAGATCGCAAACCAGATCCGCGCGATCCGTATTGCTTTCGGCTGCTCCATTTCCGGAATGAAGGTTTTCTCGGCGGCGCTGATGACGCCGAAGGCATTGCGCACCATGTCGATGACGGCATGCCAGACATCCAAGATGCCGAAGAAGTTTAAGACGAGCCGAAGCAGATCCGGCGGCCGCATGACGGCGATTTCAGGGTCCCGCCCAACGATGACAGTGTCGGTGTGGTGACGGGTGTGGCTCCAGCGCCAGGTCACCGGATTGCGCATGATCATGAAACAGGCGACCTGATAGACGACGTCATTCATCCACATCGTCTTGAACGCCGTGCCATGACCGCATTCATGCCAACGGCTGTCGGAAGCCGAGCCATAAAGGACGCCATAGGCGAGAAAGAAGGGCACGGCCCACCAGGTCCCCCAGAAATAGACGCCGAGGCCGCCGAAGAGGATGAGGCTGCCGAACCAGATGGCCGTATCGCGGATCGCCGGGCCATCCACGCGCTTCATCAGTTCCTTCATCTGCTTGCGCGGGATCTCGGTGTGATACCACTCCGCCGCCGACAAACCGTTGGCGACTGCCGCGTGAGCGTCGCGTCCAAGCAGACTGTAGTCTCGCTTCGTCGGAACCATCGCCATCCGTTTTCTCCTCCCGCAATCGACCACACGCCGGCGGCCGTTCCTCATCTCTTGGAACTGACGATAGGTTGACTTTTGCAAGTCCTCAATGCAGTTATGATATATTCTATCAAATACCATCAGATCTTGCATTTCATGAATGATGGAATAATTTCAGGGGCAGTCGATGAGCAACAGACCGACCATTGCCGATCTTGCCGGCGCCGCGGGCGTCAGCGTTGCCACCGTGGACCGCGTACTCAACGGCCGACATCCGGTGCGCGAAGAGACGGCGCGACGGGTCTATGATGCGGCTAAGTCCATTGGCTACCACGCGGTCGGCTTGCTTCGTCAGCGGGTCTTCGAGGACCTTCCGCAATACCGCCTCGGCTTTCTCCTGCAAAAGCCGCAACAATCCTTCTACCAAACTGTGGCCAAAGAGATCGAGAATGCGGCACTGGCGATGTCAAATGTCCGCGTCCTGCCCCAGATCGAATTCGTCGCCAACTCCACGCCGACGGGGATCACCGAGAAGCTGAAGGCAATGGCTGCCCGCAATCAGGCGATTGCGCTCGTAGCGCCGGACTATCCGGCAGTGACCGCGGTGGTCGAAGAACTGAAGGAACGCGGGATCCCGGTTTTCTCCCTGCTTTCCGACTTTGCAGCCGGCATCCGCGAAGGTTACATCGGATTGAACAATCACAAGGTCGGCAGGACAGCGGCCTGGATGATTGCCAAGGCTGCGAAGAAACCGGCCAAGGTCGCAGCGTTCGTCGGCAGCCATCGCTTTCTTGGCCATGAGCTGCGCGAGATCGGTTTCCGCTCCTATTTTCGCGAGCACGCGCCTGATTTCGAGGTGCTCGACACCATGGTCAATCTCGACACAGCCGAGATTACCCACGAAGCGACGCTCAACCTCTTGCAACGCCACCCGGATCTGACCGGCTTCTATGTCTGCGGCGGCGGTATGGAAGGAGCAATCTCAGCGATCCGCGAGGAGAAACTCGAAGGCCAACTGATCGCCGTTGTCAACGAATTGACCCCGGAATCGCGCTCGGCACTCGCCGACGATGTCGTGACCCTGGCGATATCGACGCCGACGGGCGCCCTTGCACGGGAAACAATCAATCTTATGGTGCAGGCAATCGGCAAAGGCCCGACGGGCGCGCCAGGCCAGACCTTCCTGCCTTTCGATCTTATTACGCCGGAGAACATCTGACGAAGTATGTCGGTGGCCACATCAAACCGGAGTACAAGAAATTGGACCGCATCGACCGCCGCCGCAAGGAGAACCAGAACGGCAAGCGGTGCTTTCCCTGCGCGAACACAATCCCGATGCGCCGAACCGCACGATCACCCGTGTCGTCTCCGACGAGAGCCCGAAGACTGCCTGGGCGCCGAAGTCGGTGCTGACGGCTGACGAACACGGCTCCTACGACGATCGGGTTGGGCTGGCGATCCTTCGGCGCGTGAAGCACAGCCTAGCGCATCAACGTGGACGCACCACCGCTTCTCGGTGAAGTACCTGGACTGTGGCATCATGGTCGCCTGGAAGGAGAACACCCGCCACATGGGTTTACGCTGGCCGACGTACCGCGCACCGTTACCCACCCGCACGGTGCCAGAGAAGCTCTGCTGCTACTGGCGGGGCGCGGCGAAACGTATCGTAGACCAGGTGTGCACTGCGGAAATGACGGTCGGGAAACAGCACAACCTGCGGTGACCGATTTTGGCTTCGTCACTTCCCCAAGACTTATTTACACTTTCCCCTGCTTCCTATTGACACTTTCCCCGAGGGTCTATTGCAACTTTCCCCGCATCGCTTTTTGCCGAGAAAATGAAGTGACCATCATGGACGACAGTCTCTTACCGCGTCATCTGCAATCCAACTGAAGGCTGCTCTTACATCAGCGCGAGTGGTCGCGCTGCGGCACTGGCGAAGGGCGACATGAAGCTGACGGAGGCTCGTTGGAGCGCTATTGAACCGGCTACTTTTCAAGAACAAGAACGCAACGTGAATTGGAAACTGGCAACTTTTAACAGAGCAGAAAAATTGGAATGGCGCGTAATCACGGACTCGAACCGTGGACTCGCTGATTAAGAAATCGAGGCGATCAAAAAAATCAGGCATTCCGTCCAGTTGTGGCGATTTCTTCGACCAGATAATCGATTGCCTGGAGGGGCTCCAACATCTCCCATGTCTTTGGATGACGATAGACAGGGTAGAGGCCGAACGCTGCGAAAGTAAGCTGATCGAGGGTGGGATGTGCAATTGTCCGTCTCGCATGGGCCAATTGAGCACGATCTTCCCCGTGATCGACTGTCAGCCCCCAGCCCGCATAAAATGGGGTCGCATAACAACGAACGGGAAGGCCACGCAAAAGGGCGTCGAAACCCATTTGGCTGGAGACGGTCCATACTTCATCGACGACAGCGAGAATGGCCGCAGCAGACACCTTGTCGGCCATCAGCGTTACGCCTGGTAACTTCGATGCGCGTTCGGTCATATAGCCCTTGCGATGACCGGCAATGACGTCTGGATGCGTGCGAACGACAATCTGCGCGCCGCTTGCAAGCGCATCATCCAACATGCGGTCAAAGGATGAAGGCGAGCCTAGGGCCTTTTCAACGGAAACATCCCCAAACACCTGATCGACCAGCAGGATCCGGCGCCGTGTCGAGGGCTCGAGACGAGGTTCGCTGTGAGGGAGGTTGTTGTATTTCGACAGCTTGTGCGCCACCAGGGCTTCGCGGATCGGGGCACCAACATCATGCGCCAAGCCGCCAGCCGCATCGCGGATCAGCAATTCCAATCGAGAGATGCGACCGGCGTCGACCGGCAGCGCTTTATCATCGACGACAATCGAAATCGGAATACTTCCATCCTTGCCGAGACCGACGGAGCGAAGGAAACCATCCTCGAGATGCCAATGCGGAAGGTGACGCAATCGCGCAATTCGCATCGCTGTCTGTGCCGGCAGCCGGCCGCCCCAGGAAACGATACCATCGAGTCGAGGAGCAAGCGTCGAGCGAAGCGGTGCATCGCCGAAATAGTGACCCAACCAAGGGAACGCCTTGTGCACGAAATAAGTCGCCCCGAGCCTTGCCCCCCATTTCGGGTGCCAGGGTTGGACTTGCGTCGCGGTTGGTGCGGGATTGTCGAGCACGTCCATATTCTCACTCTGCCAGCCATCACGGCGCGCTTCGCCAGAAATCACCTTGCAAAGGCAAATGCAAACCGAACTTGCGATACGTCGGGCGGTTGAAGACAGCTTTCTCGATCCAAGCCAACCGAGCAAGAGCTCAAGGGCAGTAGCACGCGGACGGTAGATCTGCACTGAGGCCACCTGGAATCTGATTGGATTCCATCATCTGGAAAAGACAATCTTGCAACAATGCAAGTGCTTTGACCGGACACTCGTCAACAACCTCCTAGCCATTGGTGATTTGCACGGGTAGCTATAAATGGAATGAACGTTCCATTTATAGCTACCGACGAACCACATCTGGAGGAGACATTCCTATGACCACCCTACCCTTCGCGCTTAATCACATGACAACCCCCGGCCTGCCGCTCGACGCTTTCTTTGCTCTTGCGCGATCGCTCGGCATGACTGCCGTCGAGATCCGCAACGACCTGACCGGCAATGCCATTCTGGATGGCACGCCCGCAAAAGACGTTGCGTCGCTGGCAGCAGAACATGGGCTGACAATCATCTCCATCAACGCCCTGCAGCGGTTCAATGAATGGAACGGGACCCGTGCCGCCGAGGCCGCGCACCTGATTTCCTACGCGAGGGACTGCGGGGCAAAAGCGCTCGTTCTTGTTCCCGTCAATGATGGCAGCGGCCAGGCCGATGGTGAGCGTCAGGCCAACCTAAAGGAAGCCCTTACGGGGCTGAAGCCGATGCTCGATGCGGCTGGCATCATCGGCCTTGTCGAGCCACTAGGCTTCGAGATCTGCTCGCTTCGCTCCAAGACGGAGGCTGTTGACGGCATAAGGTCAATCGGCGGCGAGGCTACGTTCCGCGTTGTGCACGACACCTTCCACCACCATCTCGCCGGCGAGCAAGCAATCCATCCCGAGATGACCGGCCTCGTTCATATATCGGGGGTCACTGACAGCGACCTTGCGATCGCGGATCTGCGCGACTCGCATCGTGTTCTGGTCGACGAAAACGACACCCTCGACAATATCGGGCAGATCCGCCGCCTGAAGGCTGCAGGTTATTCCGGCCCCTTCTCGTTCGAACCTTTCGCCGATGAAGTCCATGGTGTCGCCGATCCGGCCGCCGCCCTCAAAACCAGCACGGCTTACATCGAAGCCAATATCTGACCGGCAAAGCCGACCGAGCACCGGAAAACGAAGCGAGGCGTCGAAAGACACCCTTGACGGCGTCCGCATAAAATGGAATACATATTCCGTCATTGCAAATCACTGGTTCTTTTATTCCGTTTTGATTGGGGCGCAGCGGGAGTACCGCTTCCGATCAGAGATGGGCGCGACCAGATATGGTCAGCGTTCCCGGCTGGAGAAGGTGTGGCCGGGCACCAAATGTGGAGGAGAAAGACAATGAAGAAATTCCTGCTGGGTACAGCCATGGCGGTGATGATGTCGACGGCAGCGCACGCCGAAACCATCGGCGTTTCCATGGCGCAGTTCGACGACAACTTCCTGACGGTCCTGCGCAACGGCATGTCCGACTACGCCAAGACGCTCGACGGCGTCGACCTGCAGATCGAAGACGCACAGAACGACGTTTCGAAGCAGCAAAGCCAGATCCAGAACTTCATCGCAGCCGGCGTCACCGCCATCATCGTCAACCCTGTTGATACCGACGCAACGGCCGCGATGTCGAAGATCGCCGCTGACGCGGGCATTCCGCTCGTCTACGTCAACCGCGAGCCTGTCAACGTCGACACCCTGCCGGAAAAGCAGGCCTTCGTCGCTTCCAACGAACAGGAATCCGGCACGCTGCAGACCCAGGAAATCTGCAAGATGCTCGGCGGCAAGGGCAAGGCCGTCGTCATGATGGGGGAGCTTTCCAACCAGGCTGCCCGCATGCGTACCAAGGACATCCATGACGTGCTCGCGACCGAAGCCTGCAAGGGTATCGAGATTGTCGAGGAACAGACCGCCAACTGGTCGCGCACACAAGGCTCGGACCTGCTCACCAACTGGCTTTCTGCCGGCCTTGAGTTTGACGCCGTGATCTCCAACAACGACGAAATGGCGATCGGCGCGATCCAGGCGCTGAAGGCTGCTGGCCGTCCGATGGACAGCGTCGTCATCGGCGGCATCGATGCGACACAGGATGCGCTTGCAGCCCTGGCCGCCGGTGACCTCGACGTGACAGTGTTCCAGAACGCCGCCGGCCAGGGCAAGGGCTCTGTCGATGCAGCCCTCAAACTCGCCAAGGGCGAACCGGTCGAGAAGAAGGTCTACATCCCCTTCGAACTTGTCACGAAGGAAAACATGGCCAGCTATCAGGCGAAGAACTGATGCTTGCATTGGGAGCGCGGGATATCTCGCGCTCCCAACCAAAACAGTCCCGCAGCAGGTGCGCTGATCCTGTAGATTGGCGCCTGCGAGGAGAATGGCTGGTTGACCCACCAGCTGCGAGGACTTTTCCGCGAAAGCCGGAATTGACGGGGAGGCAATGACAATGACGCTCAGTCCGACAACGATGGCCGCCGTGCGCGCCAGCGGCGCCGTACCCAACGCCGAATACCTTCTCAACGTTGAAGGCATTCGCAAGGAATTTCCGGGCGTCGTCGCGCTCGACGACGTGTCCTTCCGTCTGAGGCGCGGCACCGTCCATGCGCTGATGGGCGAGAATGGCGCCGGCAAATCGACGTTGATGAAGATCCTGGCCGGGATCTATACGCCCGATAAGGGTGAGGTGCGGTTGAAGGGCGCCGACATCCGGCTGAAGTCGCCGCTCGACGCGCTCGAAAACGGTATCGCCATGATCCATCAGGAACTGAACCTGATGCCGTTCATGACCGTCGCCGAAAACATCTGGATCCGGCGCGAACCGAAAAACCGCTTCGGCTTTGTCGATCATGGCGAGATGCGCCGCATTACCGCCCGGCTGTTCGATCGCCTGAAGATCAAGCTCGACCCTGAAATCGAGGTCCGCCACCTCTCGGTTGCCAACCGCCAGATGGTCGAGATCGCCAAGGCGGTCTCCTACGAATCCGACGTGCTCATCATGGATGAGCCGACATCGGCCTTGACGGAGCGTGAGGTCGCGCACCTGTTCGAGATCATCCGCGATCTGCGTTCGCAGGGCATCGGCATCGTCTACATCACCCACAAGATGAACGAGCTCTTTGAGATTGCCGACGAGTTCTCGGTCTTCCGTGACGGCAAATATATCGGCACGCATGCTTCAAGCGAAGTCACCCGCGATGACATCATTCGCATGATGGTCGGTCGCGAAATCACCCAGATGTTCCCGAAGGAAGAGGTGCCGATCGGCGACGTCATGCTTTCGGTCAACAATCTGACGCTTGACGGCGTGTTCCACGACGTCTCTTTCGACGTGCGTGCCGGCGAAATCCTGGGGATCGCCGGGCTGGTCGGCTCCGGCCGCTCGAATGTCGCCGAGACGCTCTTTGGCGTCACCCCGGCAAGCTCCGGCACGATCGCCATCGACGGCAAGACCGTTTCGATCGATAGCCCCAACACCGCCATCCGCAACCGGATGGCATTCCTGACGGAAGATCGCAAGGACACCGGCTGTCTGCTGATCCTTGACGTGCTTGAAAACATGCAGATCGCCGTACTGCAGGACCGTTTCGTCAAGGCCGGCTTTGTCTCGGAAAAGGACATCACCGCGGCTTGCGAGGAGATGAGCCGCAAGCTTCGGGTCAAGACGCCCAATCTGCAGGAGCGGATCGAGAACCTGTCCGGCGGCAATCAGCAAAAGGTGCTGATCGGCCGTTGGCTGCTGACCAACCCGCGCATCCTGATCCTCGACGAGCCGACGCGCGGCATCGACGTCGGGGCCAAGGCAGAGATCCATCGCCTCGTCACCGAGCTCGCCCGCAACGGCGTTGCCGTCATCATGATTTCTTCGGAAATGCCGGAGGTGCTGGGCATGAGCGATCGCATCATGGTCATGCATGAAGGTCGCGTCACCGGCATCCTCGACCGAGCCGAAGCAACCCAGATCAAGGTCATGGAACTCGCCGCCAGCTGAGCGCGAACCGAACGGACCACAGGGAGGAACGAACAATGGAAACCAATGTCGCAGCACAAGGCACCGGCTCGGCCCTTCCGGGTGCGAAGCGTCGGATGCCGCCCGAATTCAGCATCTTCCTGGTGCTGATCGGCATCGCGCTTGTCTACGAAATCCTTGGCTGGATCTTCGTCGGGCAGAGCTTCCTCATGAACCCACAGCGCCTGACGATCATGATCCTGCAGGTTGCCGTTATCGGCATCATCGCCGTCGGCGTGACCCAGGTGATCATCACCGGCGGCATTGATCTGTCCTCCGGCTCCGTTGTCGGCATGACCGCGATGTTCTCGGCAAGTGTGGCGCAGGCCTCCACTTGGCCGCGTGCGCTCTATCCGTCGCTGACAGACCTGCCGGCCATCGTTCCGATCGGGCTCGGCATCGGCGTCGGCCTGCTCGCTGGTGTCATCAACGGTCAGTTGATCGCCAGAACGAAGATCCCGCCCTTCATCGCCACGCTCGGCATGATGGTCTCGGCACGCGGCATCTCCAAGTGGTACACGAAGGGTCAGCCGGTTTCGGGCCTCACCGAGCAGTTCAATTTCATCGGCACCGGCATCTGGCCCGTCATCGTCTTCTTGGTCGTTGCGATCATCTTCCACATTGCCCTTCGCTACACCCGCTACGGCAAGTTCACCTACGCGATCGGCGCCAATGTTCAGGCAGCCCGCGTCTCGGGTATCAATGTCGAGGCGCATCTGATCAAGGTCTATGCCATTGCCGGCATGCTGGCAGGCCTTGCTGGCGTCGTCACTGCAGCCCGCGCTCAGACGGCGCAGGCCGGTATGGGAGTGATGTACGAACTCGACGCGATCGCCGCGACCGTCATCGGCGGCACGTCGCTGACCGGTGGCGTCGGACGCATCACCGGTACAGTGATCGGCACCATCATTCTCGGCGTCATGACCTCCGGCTTCACCTTCCTCAGGGTCGACGCTTACTATCAGGAAATCGTCAAGGGCCTGATTATCGTCGCCGCCGTCGTCATCGACGTCTATCGACAGAAGAACCGCAAGAAGGCCTGATCCTCCAAAGAAGACCTGTTCTCCCAGTGAGCCAACTGGCCGGGGTGATGAAAATCATCCCGGCTTCTTTTATTCAAGCAGCTGAGCGCAAACTGTGCGCCGGACCGGGACACCGGCAATCGCTCATTGGGCGCTTTCCCTCGTCGACGGCCTTGATTGCCGCGGCATCCATCACGAACAGCGGTATTCGGACGAACGCGCCGTCGCGGGCGGCCTCGTCGCCGATCTGGCCGACAGCCAAGTCTTTCCAGTTGGCAGCGCTGACGGCCTCGTCCGGATGATCGTTCGTCACCGGCTTGTGGGCATAATAGGAGCCAAGGCCGTCGCATGCGAAAACCTGATCAGCCGGGCGGTAGACCTTCACGACCGGTATTTCAGGCTTGCCAACCTCATGGCCGGCGTAATCCTGGATGCCAGTGCGCGCGGCGCGAAGCTCAGCAACAAGGTAGCCGTCGGCGGTCCATCGCGTTCCCGCGATCGGTGCAGTGTCTGTGAATTTCATGACGAGTGCCTCAAAAGAAAAGCCACCTGCGGCGATGGCGGTTCGACACACCGTCAACGAAAGCAGCGAGATCAGACCATGGTCCGATACAAAAATTTCAGCGCTGGGCTAGGTTTTGGACCCGTACAACAGTCGTGGAGTTTTGTAGTGACAAAGGTTCTGGTTGCCGCGATGGCGCTGGTAATGGTTGGCTTCTGGGGTTCTGTCGGCGTTCTGATTTACTCGCTGCTTGCGTTTTAATGAGTAGCAGGATCGTCGTCCCTCCCCTATAGTTCCTCCCGGCAATGGAGGTTGCCTACGGAGGATTGCATGAGCGACACCACATTTGGGTTTCTGTTGGCGGCCGAGTTGTCGGCCTTACTCTGGGCCGCACTTTTTATGGTGATATTCTCGGCCTCTTGATGAGCCGCTCGGGTTCATCGCTCCTGACTTGACTGTGCGGCTGCCGCGGCCGCATGCTCGTCTTCGGAGGGCTCCTGCTCGCTCAGCTTGCCATATTCCTCGATCGCCGCATCGAGCCCAGGCAACGATCCATCCTCGACGGGCGCGTTGACCAGAGCGTCGTACACAGCTTCGCGAGGAATAATTTCCTGACCCGGCGAAGTACCCACCAACTGGCGCGCAGCGTCGGCTCTCGTTTTGAAGACGTCGGCCTTCTCCTTCTCGGACATGCCCCAGGGGGCGCCCACTCATAATAGATGTCGGCGTCACGTGAGCCGGCACCGCTGCGGATGATGCACTCGTCGAGTCGCATCACGGCCGGGGTCATCTCGACTTCCTGCATGGCCTGCAGGCGGTCGTAGTAGTTGCGCAGGTCACTTTCGCCAGTGGCGTTCATGCCGGCCGGTGACTGGCCGAGAAGTCGGGTCGCCGGAATGTCGGCTGCGTCCGAAACGATCTGCAGGAACGACAGCGCACTTCCGGCAGAGTGCCAAAACCGGCCGTCTTCTGCTCGAACTCGACGGGCAGTGGCGACTAACTCTGCACGTTGTGATAGTCGCGAGGTTCGAGGGATGGAGGCCAAGCCAAAATGGATATGTGTGGATGGTACAACGCCAAGTGCACGCCACAAGGCTTGCAGACCTCCGCCTCTCGTTTCGCCCCGAGGGCTTACTGCGGGCTTGGGTGCTCTGGTGTCTCGGGCTGCGGGTGGCTTATCCGCGATCCTTCCTTCCGGTTACGTGGACTATCCGGCGAACGGCTTCTGGGGATGCGGGGCCTGGACCTATTTCACCGTTTCCACGGCAGTGGCCAGGCTCACCGGCGTGTCCATTGAGCCCTTCCGGGGATGGGGTTGGATCTGAAGGCGACCACCCTGCCGCACAGACGGCGGTCATTGGGTGGTCGCGCTTGCCCAGTCTGGGTCTATCTGCATTTTCCAGCAGCACTACCGGGCAATCTGAATTTAGGACCGCTTCTATCGATCGCCTCCGGGCTCCCGTTGAACCCTTCAATCGGGTAGAGCTTACACATATCGCCCTCGAATCGAGCACACTCCATGAAGGCCCGTTATTACGGCCACCGGATTCTGGATCACGACAAGCAAGCTGAAGGCTGGCGGCCTCAAAATCCTAGGGACTTCGAGTTCAGCGTCGATTTTTATGCAGGCAGCGAGAGCGGAGCGGATGCTTTTACAGCAGTCGTTTGCTCGCCGGCCCGTTTCTTGAAGAAGTATGCGGCCACTATCTCTTCCGCACAGGGCGTGCTGATCATGCCGTCGTACGATCGTTCTGAACTCGATGCCTACCTTCGAAACCTGTGCGAGAACACAGAAGCGAAGACATGGGACGCGCTGGCGTTAAAGCTAAATAGCGCCGGCCGTTGGGAGTTTGCCTACCGCACTTGAGGCGGCCCCGCAAATTCGGTTACATGCCCAGGAATCGAACCCGGTTCTTCGTGGTTATGAGCCACACGGTTTACAGTTTGCCCTGCCTACGGAAATTGTTGCCGGATTCATCCACCTCTCCGGCGGTTGGCAGCTTGACGCTGTTGGAGCAGCGCTGGAACTGAAGCTCTCGGTAACCATGCTTCGACTTAGCGGGCTGTCGCGCTGTCGAAATACGGCACCTGCCGTATGTCGCCGGCTCGGCAATAGCCTTAGGCAAAGTCTCCCGCACTCCTTGGCGGGAGGTTCGAACCTAGGAGACTACCAATGAAGATCATTATTGCCGCCCTGGCGTCGCTCGCGTTTGCGACTTCCGCCATTGCTGCTGTGCCGTCGATGCCAGCCGAAAAGCAGTCCACCGTCAAAACAGCCGGTCAGATTGAATTGGCCTTCGGATCGTCGCGCGGCCTTGCCGCATCAACCAAGAACGTAAACACCGACCCTGGCAAGAAGAGCTCGGCCAAGGGCGGCGCGCAGACTGGTGGAAAGACGATGAGATAGTGAAACTAAAAAGGGCGGCTTCGGCCGCTCTGAATTTTGAGTGCATTTCTCTACGAGCCGGATGTCAGCCTTCTGCGAACGTAAGCAGGTGCGACATCGAAGCCAGTCACACGCTCACCGCTCCAGTTTATGCCAACCCTGATAGCATCCTTTTCCCTTACCAACCGACGATCGCGAAAAACCTCGAAGGTCAGCGCGTGTAGCATGAAGTCGCGATAGGATGGAACAGTCTCAAGAATGCGCCGAGCCCGCGTTTCTGACGACTAGGAAGGCATGGCGGCTTCGTTGGACTGGTTTGTCGAAGTCGGGAAGCCCGCGTCGTCACGTATGGTTCAAACGCCCCCCTCTCGTCTGCTTCCTTGAAGAAGATTTCGTAGTGGGCAGCGGCGATGCTCGTTGGTCTTTGTATTTATGATGCTACCGGCGTGATCAGGAGGACGGCAAGCACTGTGCTCTCGGCCTTTGATGAAAGGTGAGCGACAATGCAATTGCCAAATATGTGCATCACAATGGATTGTCCGGATTTAGTTGTCCGAGGTCGGTTGGTGCATTCGACACTCACAGCCTCTCGACTTAATCAAATCTAATCACTATGATGAAGATCGATTACACAGGAAGCGTTCGATGGAAACCAAAGTACTGACAGCGCATGTTCCGCTGCCGCTTGCGGAGAGGGTAGATCAGTTGGCTATCCGGCTGGAACGTTCGCGCGGCTGGATCATCAAGCAGGCACTCACTGCCTGGGTAGATCAAGAGGATGAACGACGCCTGCTCACACTTGAGGCGCTCGCGGAAGTGGACGCCGGTCAAGTTATTGACCATCAGGCCGTGCAAGCCTGGGCCGATAGTCTGGACAACGACAAGCCGCTCTCTGTTCCGCTCTGATGCAGGTTAAATGGACAAGCAAGGCCCTTGGTGATCTCGCGCGCCTTTTCGAATTTCTAGCTCCCGTTAATCGGCGAGCCGCTGCACGCACGGTTCAATCGTTGACGACTGCACCGACTCGCCTAGTTGAACAGCCTCGACTTTGCGAGAAGCTCGACGAATTTGCGCCTCGCGAAGTCCGCCGAATCCTCGTTGGGCATTATGAGATCCGATACGAGATTCAACAGTCGATCATCTATGTTCTGCGCGTATGGCATACCCGTGAGGACCGTTGAGCCAAGGCCAGCCCAACTTCGCACTTGCACGGTAGACGTCGAGATGGAACAGAAATTCCGACCCGGCTCGCAATCACTCTTAAGCCGGCGTTCATGACATCGAAGATGGGGGGGCCGGTGATGCGGTCGGCAAAACCGATCAATCCCATGCGCTATGATGTGTCGAAACGCGGATATGTAACAATCTTGACCCGTCAACGAAAGCGATAGAGCGCGCGCTGGAGCGACTGATGGACCTTCCAGGCCAGGGTTGACCGCATTGCATCAATATCGCGCGACTGTTCCTCAACCCTGGCATTGGCCTCCGCAAGAAGCTCATTCGTTTGCTGATTTGCGAGCTCGGTGGCATGAGACTTATCTTGCAGGAACGAGATGTCATGCTTCAAAGAGTTAGCAAGCTCCCACGTCTCCTTAAGTTCCCCGCGTGTGGTTGATAATTGCCCCGCAATTTCCGCATATTCAG
Source organism: Ensifer sp. 1H6 (assembly GCF_001976035.1). Classification (NCBI taxonomy): domain Bacteria; kingdom Pseudomonadati; phylum Pseudomonadota; class Alphaproteobacteria; order Hyphomicrobiales; family Rhizobiaceae; genus Ensifer; species Ensifer sp. 1H6. The sequence goes on from NZ_MOAI01000019.1 coordinate 38,829, forward strand.
GCCGCACCATTTGAATGTCTTCCCAGGCGAGCCTCGAGATCAAGTCGGTCGTCGAGCTACGAATTGTGGCGCTCCAACCAATCGGATCCGCAAGCATGAGATCTGCAAAGATATTCTGTTCAGTTTTCCCGTCAGGAATTGAAACGCGCAGCGGCCTTGGCCACCAGCAGGCGTAATCGGCGATATGCAGCGCTGTCGCGAACTCCGGCATCAGTGCATACCTAGATGCCATTCGCTTTGCGCTGAAGTGAAGGACGGTTGGTGCGCGACAATAGAAGATGGGTCGACTAGAGTTTTCTTGTATTATTCTGCGCCAGAGGAGCCAGTCAGCAGCCGACTCAACTTCCTCACGCCAAACATCTCGTGCCGGAAGACAATCGGCGCGGTACAGAAAGCAACTTGCGGGTATGCTATTCCGGCGTTCCAAAAACGTGTCCAGCTCATCGCTGGCCGTTAGGTTCGTCATGAATGGTGCGGCGATACCGTCGGTAGACACCCAAAGCGCCTGGCTGTAGGCAAGCGCGCCGCCCGCTTCCAGACCACTCAACAATTTCTCCAAATGATCCGGGAACAGGAGGTCGTCGTCAGCGGCGAATCCTATGTATTTTCCGCGCGACTCTCGGAGCGCTACGTTTCTATTCGCGTAGCCAAAGTGTGGTGCTTTCGGTAGGTCGAAGAAGCGGATGCGCGGATCGTTGAATCCTGCGACGACTTCCGCGGTGCCCGCCACGCATCCGTCACCGACCACCAGTAGTTCGAAATCGCCCATCGTCTGGGCCAGCACCGACTGGATCGCGAAACCGATAACATCTACCCGGCTATGCGTCGGCATCAGAATCGAAACGAGCGGCCCGTCTACCATCCCTTGGCATTCCCGAAACTATACGGGATCAAGTCAGTATCCAGCGGAAGCCTGTATTTATCAGGCTTCGAATGGTCGTATTGAATGGTCGGAAAATTCACGACCACGACATCCGACGATCCGATGTTGCGGTCAGCATGCCAAACGAACTTAGGTACGTTGACGAGCCGGGGCCGGCTACCGGACAGATAGACCTTGCAGATTTTGCCGCACGTGCTTGACTCTGGCCTCGGATCGTACAGTACGAGCTCCAACTCGCCACTCAAGACGAAGTACCGGTCCTCGTGTTGCTTGTGCAATCCCCACCCCTTCACCATTCCAGGCCGGATCGTGAAGACGTAGGAAAAGACGATCGGATCGGGATGCCACCCCCATCGAGGGTCGAAAATCTCGGTTACGCTTCCTCGATCGTCATCATGCCGGACACTCTCGTGAAACGACATGCCATCCAAAAGGGGCGCGGTGCTCCGCCTTTGTTCGTCCACCGTCCGCTGGTCTTGGACCGCCACCTGCAAGGTCTGCTGAAGCAGATCCGAAGTGCTGGCGTTTGCGTCATCACGCATTGATGTTGCCCCCTCGTTTGAGAGGCTTGTATTACATGATTGTTTTTTACGCGCCACTGAGTTTCAGCGACCGTGCGGAGGCTCGCGCGCAGCACGCAGGCGGGGATAGCGCGACGTCGCTTTGGTATGGACCTTGAAAGGATCGGCAGATCCCAATTGAAAAACGGCTCCCAGCGCCGCGAGCGATGATCGAAGCACAACGGAGCCCGGCCTTTCGTGCGTTATGTGAAGAGTACGCACTCGCCGCCATGGCCCGATATGACTTGATCGTTGCGCTCCGTCATAAACCCGTCGATCTCGACAGTTTGAACGCCGTCTGCGCTGAAATCGAAAGAGATGTCGATCGACTGCTGCGAACATCTAACGTAAGGCAGATCTGGAGATAGCATATGGACCTTGAGAAAATCGGCCGCTCTCGATTGAAGATCATACCAGAGCGCCGGCAGCAATTGTCGGAGGTCCGAAGCCCTGCTTTGCGAGAACTGTGCCGAGCATATGCGAAAGCGGCGATGTTCCGTGACCGACTACGCCGATCATCCGGCGTCGATAGCACGAATTTGAGGCAATCTGCGACGAGATTGAACAGGATGTGGATCGGTTGCTTCGCACTGTCACGACGAGAATGGCCGCACGTTAGCACAGCCGCGCCCGCGAACACGTTCTTGTCCACGGTGCTTTTCCTCTTTGTTAAAGGGCATAGCCGATCATCACCGCAACGGCATGAAACCGTCGGAGCGGGCAGACGGGCTATGATTGGGATGGCGCACGCTGGCGCCGGATGAAGGTGGCGAGATTTGGAACTGCCGTGGCGTTGGCGGGTCTATGTAAGAGCCGTAGGGGCGACGGGAAGAGTTTCCCGAGCCATGTGCTTTAACTTTTGGTTTTTTGCGGTTGGAAGGACTGACGCGCGGTGCGCCGTCAGCGTCGTACTTCAATCTCAACTATAGCCCCGCTTCGTGTATGGACTCTGAATACGACTTACAGTTAGCTTTGCGCGCCGAACACTAAGATTGAGGGGCGCGAGAAGTGTATAATTCCGAAACTTCAAACCGACTTCGCTGGGTTGATCAGGCCACTTTCGAGATGGGAGGCCACAAGATCACCATGGATTATGAAATGGGCGGGAGCAAAAGGCTCTCGGGATCATCTGACTTTACAATGATGAAGTCTCGCTCATTCCTTGATAAGTACCTCGAAAACAGGGACGAACACTTTAGGCGAATCCTAGAGGTTGGCGTTTATCAAGGTGGTTCGTTCGTGTTTCTCGACCAACTATTCCAGCCGGATAGAATGGCTGCCATCGAACTAAGTGACATACCAATTCAGGCTCTTGAAACCTACACGTCGCGCGACGCCGAAAGGTTGAAGGTTTTCTGGGGCACATCTCAGGATGACGAAGCCGCGGTGCAGACGATCATCAACGACTTCCTTGGTGGGGAAATCGATCTCGTCGTAGATGATGCATCGCACTTCTACGATCAGACCAAAGCTACCTTCAGGGTCGCGTTCCCTCGCGTTCGGCCCGGCGGGCTCTACATCATTGAAGATTGGGCCTGGAGCTTCCAAGAACCCTACCAAGAGCAAGGGCATCCGTGGGAGAACGTCCATGCTCTAGCCAACCTTGTCGTCGATCTCATGGAGGAGATGGCGCTTGGCCCGCTCATCCAGGACTTTGAAGTCAGCCCTCATATGATAAAGATCCGCAGATCAGCCGTTCCGGCAAGCCAATCCATTTTCAATACAACGGCTCGGCGCGGTCGTACTGTCGGCCTTATTTAGACAACCGATTGAGGGTGCGCCGCATCAGTGCGGCCTCCATCAATAAGGGCGCTACCGCCGTCGTTCGATTTAGCGCTTCGGCCCAAACGGGGACGGCGGTTTCCGGCGCCAGGTGATGATCCAGCGGATCAGGATGACGGAAGATCTCGCTATAGTGTCGGTCGATGAAGCTTTCGCTGACGTCCACGAACGGTAGGCGCCGCTTAACCGCTTCAGCCCGCAGAAGGTCATTGTATCAGCGATCTGATTCCATCGGCCACTTGATGGCAAGAGCCCTGCTTACGGCCGCGGCGTCATCCGCCAGTATCTTGCAAGCTCTGGGTCGTGCTGCAGGTGCTCCTGCCAAGCGGCCTCCGGGACCTGACCGGATCGGTAAGCCTCTACGAGCAAACGCTGATCGTCATTTAGCTCGGGCTCGTCTTCGGCATGATGCAAATGGAACAAGCCGAAGACCGCGTCACCGATATCTCTCATGTGGATAGACATTTGGCACCTCGCTTCGCCATTTTGAGGTAAACGCGTGGGCGTGAACGAGGTTGCACTTTCGATCTCGAGAAAGCACCCCTAAACCCGCTGGTAAACGCCTGAGATGACGATGACAGCGCCGTTGCCACCAGGGTAGGTGTTGTCGTAGCGGAAGACTTGTGCCGTCAATCCGCTTGCGGCGACGGAGGCTCTGCAAAGCACACCGGATGCGGCGCGCTCATCCGCCGCTAGTGCATAGCCCACGCCTGCGGCGGCCTGGAAAGGCAGACTGATGTTGATGCCCCCCGCGGCCGTTCCATTGGTCGTGATGCTAAGCGAGGCGCTGAACTCGACCGACTTGCCGCGAACGCGATACCTACCTGTCGCCGTCGCTGTCGTGAAAGTCCCAGATGCTGGCGTGGCGGAGGGCGTATAACTGTCCCAGGCATTGCCATCAGTTTCCTTGAGGCGTTTTACCTTAACGGAGCCGGTTCCTTGACTCTCGATGAAATAGTCACCGTTCAAACCCGGTTCTGCACCTCGCTCCCAAGCCATCAGGCCAGAGGCGGAGTACGTTTGCTCCGTATGCCCGGTTGCCACCAGCGCCCACGCGCCGCGGCCGGTGGTTCCATCGGTGCCAGCAATCGCATCGTTCCCCACGACAATGCCTCGCAGGAAGTTCGCGCCGTTGTTTCGGATGTTGTAGGCGGCAGACGCCGATTCCGCCCCGGCAAACTCCGCACCCGAGGCCATCTGTTGGCCGATCGTTTGCTTAGCGTTCTGAGTGAAGGGGTCGATTGCGATCGGGTCATCAAAATTGATGATGTCGACCTCCGTGCCGTAAGCGGGGCCGAGGGCTCCGGTGTTCTGGAAGCCTTCGAAGTATCCACCGTAAGCGCCCGTCTGCAAGGTTGTGTTATCGTTCACTGCAAGACCCAAGACGCCAATGGCGTTGCCAGGGATACCCAGCGTCGAGGTCCGGCCGCCGGCGAGGAAGGCGTTTGCAGAGTAGTCATCATCAGTCGTCAACACGGCCTGCTGGGTGACCTGCTGGAAGGCGAACGTGCGGCCCTTGCTAAGAAGATATTGGGTAAGCCAATCGGGTTGCGAACCCGTATTCGTACCCAGGTTTTCGACCGCGTCACCGATAAATACACGCTCTGCCTGTCGGACAATTCGAGCACCATCCTCCGCAAAGAATTGGCCGGTGGGTGTCCCGGTAGGCTCGTAACCCGAACCATCCGACCTCACGGCGAGAACCTGACCCTTCAAGGAAGTGAGCGGCGGCGGCAGCCAGTCTGCTTTTTCACCTTGGTCGGCCGTGGCGAACGCCCCAACTTCGATACCGTCTACCACGGCTTCGACCTGAGCGAGGAGCGCTTCGCTGGTTTGATCACTGATCAGTCGGAAGATCGTGCCAGACACGATGCCCATCACGATCATCCCCGCAACAAAGCCACCAACTGCGATATTACTGCCGCTGTTCGTCTCTATCGTCATCGGCGCCCCTCCATTGAAGCTGATTGTGACCGGAGATTCGGTGTTCGCTTCGGCGATGCTTGCCCAGATGAGTGCCGATTTTGAGACAGGCACCGAAGTCGTTGCCTGAATCGCATCCGCCGCGCCTGCCCCCGCATTCGAGGCGATGATGAACGAGTAAGGCAGATCAGCAACGCGAGGCCAACTCCCCACCCCGCTCGTGCCGATCTTCCGGTAGATGCCGTTGTTGGCGACGGTCACATCGCCAAGTACCCACGCCATGCTGTTAGCGCCGTGGGCAAGGTCGGCATTGAGAGACGAGAGGACGAGAGGGAAGCAAAGATCAGCCCGCCGTTAGACAGGAAGGCTTCAATAACATTCTCATACTGCTTCAGCAGCTTGCGGATTTCAGACTTTGCCGGCTGCAGAGGAGACCCAGCGGGGCCATCCGCATAGAGGGTCTGTGCGTTCGGGGAAAATGCCACGTGGCTCTCCTGAAAAGAAAAACCCGCCGAACGGCAGGGCTGATGAAACTGCCCGTCGCTGCGGGCGTACCCTCGATGCCGGAACTGTTGATTGATACGATCCAGAGGTAGCACGTGCCGGCCGATATCGTGCGCGAGGCGCCGCCGATTGAACTAGGAGCGCCATACTCAGGCGGGCTTAGGTACGTCGCAGTGCCGAAGGTATTGACCGTGTTCGAATAAATTTCGCACCGGCGTAGTTGGCACTGTTCGGAGCCGTCCAGTTGAACGTGGCTGTGCCAGAGCCAGGCGTTACGGACACACCAGTCACAGCGCCCGGAGGCGTCGGATCAGCGGTCGAGGTAACGTCTTCCGTCGTTGACCAGTTCGAATAGGCTCCACCAGGGCTCGTGAAGGCGACTTGCACTTCGAGGGCCTGGTTAACCGGAACAGTGTTGGTGTTCAGGTTGATGTAGCCGATCTCCGGATTGGCGTCTGGGAAGCTCTGTTGAACCCATGCCCCAGGAACACCCGCCCCGATATCAGCGACGCGAAATTGAACAACCGGCGTCAAACTTGCGTCACCCGGCTCGATGATCACAACGCGAATGTAAACGGAGCCGCCGTTCGCCTTGGCCTGCACCAGATTGATGACTGGCGTGACGATGCCGGAGGGATCCGGTTCGTTCGGCACAGGCGGCTGTACGCCTTCATCGACGGTGGGATTCCACGCGTCGATGTTGTCTGGATGCTGAACGATATCCATCGAGAACCCGCCACAAGTAAGCGCCAGGATCGATCGACGATTTTCAATAACGTTGCCGTTGAGTCGCGACAGTCACAGCGGCGTATCGAGCCTGACCCAGCGCGAATAGACCGCGTTGTTTCCGGAAAGGCGCACGTCGATGCTGCCCTTAACCTTCTGGCGAAGACGCAGCCAGTCGCGCTTGCCGAGCCGTTGTGCCTGCCCCCACTGGTATTCGGCTTCCTCCGCAAGAATGCGGCCAGCTTCAAGCTGCGCGTCGACATCCTCGAAGTAGTCTGTGTCAGAGGTGGTGTAGTCGGTGGCGGGGTACGTGAACTTCGGAATGAGGCGATTGCACTCATCCTCGAAGAGCACGTCGTATTGAATGTTTGTGGCCCCGATCCGACAGTGTGACGCACCGGCTCTCGCGAAACTTGCCGACGGTCAGGATGCAGGCACCGTCACCCCTCGTCACCAGATGTCCGTCACAGCCGTCAGCATCGCGTTCAGCCGGATTTAGGGCCGTTTTCGGGTGTCGCGGCCGTTGCACTCGTAGCGCTTCTCTGTGCCACCGCCTGCCCTTGCGACGTCTTCGTCGCAGATGCGTGAAGCGACAGAGACCGTCGAAACGGCAAGATCGAACTGGCGTGCATCTGCACAATTGATTTTCGAGGGTTCGCGACCGGCATACCCTTTTCGGAATATGCGACGCCGCCCTCGTCGCGCAGCAACTTCTGCTCGCGCGTTAGATCCGCCATCGTCCTGGCTAGCATCGCTGCGAGCTCCAGTTGATGGGAAGACCACTCCGACCGCGCATATTCAGCGATCACATTCCGGAAGAACGGCAGGTCTTCAGCATCCAACGGCACGTTCGCCGGCGGTTCGATTTCAGTGGTCGCCTTGGCCATCACGCGCAGCTTCGGCAGCGCTATCGATGCGCGCCTTTCGCTTGGCCATGGTTCACCTCATAGAAAAATCTGTGTTAGCGCTATCGCTCTTGGAGGCCACCGGTAGGCTGCACGATCGGGCCAGACCGGTCATCGCCCCCTACCCGATCTCGATGGGGTAGCCATCGACGCCTGTGATCGCGACTTTCGCGCCTAGATCGATGCGTTGCTTAAGGCTGTCATGGCACTGTTTGCAGAGTGACTGCAGATTGTGGGGGTCGCCGAAGAGCTCAATGCTGCCTTTGTGCGCGCGGACATGGTCGACGACCCTGGCTTCGGTCACGTTCTCGACTAGCAAACAGAAACGGCAGAGTGGCTCGTGCGCCAGTTGATGCCGGCGAAGCTGCTTCCACAGTGCGGTGTCGTACAGGTGGTGCCAAGCCGAACCACGCGTCGCGCTAACCACTTTTCCAATTCTGGTTGATATGACCCCAATACTTCACTTCAGGTTTTATCAACGGAGACCGCATGCCCATAATCCTAGGGTTTCTGCTTCTATCAATCGATCCATACGAAGCGGCCGGTAAGGAATATGTGACAAAACACTCCCGCGAGCTCTTCGATCAAGGACGGCGGCCGCTACGCTAGATACAATGAACGTGAGCGCTACGAACAGCCCACCTTTCCTTTTGTGATCGAGGCCGCGAGATAAGCTCCTTCACCGATAGGAGCGGAACGGGATGGTTGGAGATCGCGCTGATGCCATGCTTGGAGTCATGGATGAAGACATGCATGAAGCCAGGCATGAGGGAAAATATCGTCGGATCGAGGTGATCACCGGTCGTCGCCAGCGGCGGAACTGGACTGACGAGGAGAAGGCGCGCATCCTTGCGGAAAGCGCGGAACCTGATGTGAACATCTCGGCCGTTGCTCGGCGCTGGGGCGTCAATCGCGGCTTGCTGAATGTTTGGCGTCGGGATGCTGGGCTGACCACTCGTCCCTCGGCCAAGGTCTGCGCGCAGCAGGCGATGTTCGTGCCGGTAACGGTGGTCGGCGATCAAGCGGCCCACCAGGGCTCTCAATCGGATGCCGCCCACTTCGCCGCAGGTCGGATTGAGATCGAGATTGCTGGCGCGCGCATGACCGTGATCGGTACGGTGGCGCCCGAGTTGGCGCAAGCGATCGTGGCGGCGTTGCGGGGTCGCCGGTGATCGGACTTTCCCCTGGTGGAGTGAAGATCATGGTTGCGACGCAGCCTGTCGACTTCCGGCGCGGCATGAATGGCCTGGTGGCATTGGTGGCATCGGCGCTTGCGGCTGATCCGTATTGCGGCGACGTGTTCGTGTTCCGCGCCAAGCGTCTCGATCGACTTCGCTGCATTTATTGGGACGGATCCGGTATGATCCTGGCGACGAAGTGGCTTGAGGCGGGCAAGTTTGTTTGGCCGCCGATCCGCGGTGGCGCCATGCAGATGACGCGCGAAGAGTTCTCGCTTCTGCTGGCCGGCATTGACTGGACAAGGGTGAAGCAGAACCCGGTAAAACGCCCCTTGAAAGTAGGTTGATCCTATTGGTTTTGCTTGATGATTCCGGCCTTCGTGGTAGGATCCGTCATGCCGCTTCGACACGATTCCTTGCCCCAGGACGCTGCGCGATTGACCCGGATCATTCTCTCGCTCAACGAAGAGAATGCCGACCTTAAGGCGCGCGTGGCCTTCCTTGAGGGCCAGCTTTTTGGGACGAAATCGGAGAAGATGACGACCATCGATCCGACACAGGCGATCCTTGACCTTGGCGATCTGAGCGACATTCCCGTTGCTGCCAATGACGATGTCGCGCCGGTCGGTGAATACAAAACGCAGGCACGGCGATCGCCAGCTCGCAATATCGGCCACTTGCCCAAGCACCTTCCGCGTTATGACGAGCTCATCGAGCCGGAGAGCAAGGTCTGCCCCTGCTGTTCGTTCGAGCTTCATTGCATCGGAACGGACGTCAGCGAGGCGCTCGACATCGTGCCTGCCGTTGTCCGGGTGAAACGGACGACCCGACCACGCTATGCCTGCCGGGCATGCGAGAATGCCATTGTCCAAGCGCCCGCACCAGCACGCGTGATGGATGGCGGCATGGTGACCACGGCATTCGCAGCTCATATCGCGGTTTCGAAGTTCGCCTGGCATCTCCCGCTCCATCGCCAGGCGCAGATGATGGCCTCCTGCGGCGTGACCATTGATCGAGGCACGCTCGGCGCCTGGGTCACGCGGGTCGCCTGGTGGCTCGAGCTTCTCTACGATGCGCTCACCGCCTTCATCCGCTCGCAGCCGAGGGTGTTCTGTGATGAGACGCCGCTTCCGCGGCTCGATCCGGGGCGCAAACGAACCAAGGTCTGCCAGTTATGGGCGCAAGCGGTCGACGATCGCCCATGGAATGGTCCGGCGCCGCCGGCGGTGGCCTACACTTTTGCCGAAAGCCGTAGCGCTCGCGAGGTCGAGGGGCAACTGTCGTCGTTTGCCGGCGTGCTTCAGGTAGACGGGTACCAAGCCTATAAAACCATGGTCAAGCGTCGTGGAAAGAGCAATGTCGTCCCCATGCGACTGGCCTTCTGTCTTGCCCATGCACGACGCAAGTTCGTCGATGTCGTCAAACTGACCGGCTCTTCGGAGGCTTTGTCGATCCTCGCCAGGATCGCCGAAATCTATCGCATCGAAGCGGACTTGCGCGGGGAAAATGCCGATACCCGGCTTATCGTTAGGCGTCGCGATACCGCTCCCGTCATGAAAGTGCTGAAGGCCAAGCTCACGGAATTGAGCAACGAGGTGTCGGCGAAGTCGGCGCTTGGCAAGGCGGTCTCCTACACACTCAACCACTGGGGCGGGCTGACTGCCTTCCTCGATGATGGCCGCGTCGAGGTAGACTCCAATGTAGTCGAGCGTTCGATGAAGTCGGTGGCTCTGACGAGAAAGAACTCGCTGTTCGTAGGCAGTCCCGGCGGCGGCAAGACCTTCGCGGTCATCGCATCCCTCGTCAACACCTGTAAACTGAACGGCGTGGATCCCGAGGTCTGGCTTGCCGATGTGCTGGAGCGGATCATCTCCGGCAAAGTGAAAGCCAACGAGATGGAAAGTCTCCTGCCTTGGACCTGGAAGACTGAGCGTGAAGCGATGACACAGCAGGAGAGACGGGCGGCATGACACTGAACAGTCAGCAGACGACGGAACGACCAAAGCTCGGCGACGAGGCGTTCGAAGCCTTTATCAGGGGACGTCGTCCGGCATCGCCAATTTGGTCAATGAGCGGTCTCGATGGCTACCTTACGGCGCTCATCATCGGTCCGAAGTTCATCGACCCACGCCAATGGATCCCGGAATTGACCGGTCCGGATGCCCTGAACCTGCCGATGGAAACGACCGAACATCAAGCCGTGCAGACGATCGTTGCAGAGTACAACCGCATCTCGGCGAGCCTTTCCGAAACACCGAAAAACCACCGGCCAAGGTTCACCAGGATCGATGATCAGACCTTTGATATCTTCGATTGGGACCTCTGCTTTCTGCTGGCAACAGGGTACGCGCCTAAGCTTTGGAGGCCCGTCCTTCAAGGTCATGCCGTCACTGGGGATATCATCGCACCCATCCGCAAGCTCGGCGAGGCAAAACGGAAAGCTACCAGCCAAGATGCTGCTGACGTCGCCGAGGCACTCGTCAATATCCGAACCTACTTTATGCCGAAGCGGGCAAAGCAGAAGTTCTGACCGAGCACCAGAAACCTATTCCGTCAATCACAAAAGCCGTGGGCCATTCGTTGCGCTCACCAATGAACGTGGTTTGCTTCGGGAAATTTGCCCCCGGTACCTATCAAGCCTATCTCGCGATGCAAAACCTAAAGAATAACATCGCGGCGGCTGGACTTATCCCTGGCTATGCCCAAGGCATATACGTCGCTCTCCTGCGTGATCTCGAAGCGCTACCAGAACAGACGAAGGGCCAGCTCTGCGTCGTGTTTCAGGACCGAGTGCCAATTTCATCTCTGTAATGAAACGGAAAGCGCCGAGCTCAACCACTTAAGGGAGCCAGGCGCACACGAGAGCCGTGGCTTAAGCGCCGATAGCCTGTTCATCTCCGGTTCTGGTTGCCGTGGTACAATTCGCGAGTCGGATGCATCCAAGAGGAGTGAAGCATGAGCCGAAATACCATCCTCGGAATAATTCTTGCCGTGGTTGTCATCATCCTCGTCGTCGTTCTAATGCCAAAGAAGGAAGCGACAACAGAAACGGCAACCCCGCCGGCGACCACTACTGAGCCGACAACAACTCCGTCCACGACCACTCAACCGTCGACGACAGAGCCGACTACCACCGCCCCATCGACCACCACTACCGCACCGTCAACTACGACCCCGTCGACCACAGAGCCGACGACGACGGCGCCGTCTACCCAGCCATCCACCACACAGCCATCCACTACTCAGCCGTCGACAACGACGCCGGCGCAATAACAAAGAGCGGCTACCTCGACCCGAAGGGAGGTAGCCGCTCGATCACTAAGGCAGCGAGAGGATAACCGAGGCAATGGGGTATTGAGGCAGGCCCGGCAATGCTCGCGAGTTTACAACGTCCGCGGCCCGACAGCGCCTCAAAGTAAGAAGGCCGCACGATGGCGGCCTTTGGGAAATTCAACCATTCAATTAAATACGATTTGAACATGCGCCTGACCGGACATCAGGCCGCGATTTTCTCCTCCAATGGCGCAATTTCCACTCGTGCCGTCTCATCAAGATTGATCAGCGCATCGATCGCAGCGTCAATGAGTGACAGACCACGCTTTTCTGCGTACGCGGGCGCCTGCCCCATTGCGATGCCAATCGTTTTGGCTGCTGCGTCGGTTATCGCCATATCGAGCACTAGCGCATGCCGCCCGAGATGGTGACGGAGATATTCAACGTAGTTGAGAGCTTCGACCTTCCGCACTGACTCTGGCTCTTGTCCGGCGGCTGTCGAAATTTCGCACAATGGTTTCGGCTTTTTCACTCCACCCACCCACTGTGGACCTGAAACAAGCACATCCGGGCAACGGGTCGCCGGAACCGGCAAGTTCTCAAATGGCACCGAACCATCGACTCCGAAACTCTGCAGGAGCTCTCGTCCCTCGACCGCGCCAAATCGGCCGTGCTTGTCTTTCGCGTTCGGTTCTTCGCGCGGCAGGTGCACATTCATGTCGCCGATAGCCGGTTCGCCCGAAAGGGGCTTCGAATAGGGTTTGGGCGTCAAGGGAGACGCTCCCCGCAGCTTCAAGTACGCCCAGATTGCAGCATCATACCTAGTCGAAGTGGTCCCACTTTGGAGCCGCGCGGCCGCTCAACGGGCCGGAGAGCGGCACCCTTCGATGTTCGTCCCCATTCAATGAGCCTACCGTCGCGGAAAAGAAGATCCCCGAGTTGGCTATCCTCGCCGCCATTCTTGCTTTTCCGACGTGTTCCGGCGACTTCGCAAGCCTCGTAGACATTCTCCTCCTTGCCCGTCCAATGCCATGGTTCGCGGCCGATGATAGTCCAACCGGCGGCGGTAAGAAGTTCTCCTTCAGTGGGCCTCATCTCCGACTTGGTCGCAGTCGCCAAGCCATCTTCCTCTGACGCCACTACTTCGGAGCCTGGGAAGCACATGTTCTTCCAGTGGCGAAGTGCGAAAAGGCGGGCATAGTCTCCCCTGTAGGCAAGACGCTCAAATGCCGGCCACGCCAAAACAGATGGCGCAGGTTTGTTGTCGTTCGCTGGCGCGATAACACGTGCCTTGGGCTTTGCTGATGCCGGGACGGTGTGCGACGCGAGAAGTGCGGATAATTCCGACAGATCGCGATGCTTCTGAGGATTGGCCATTTACTTGCTCCACCTGGGTTTCGGGTCGGGGATCTTGTCGATATCCTCAGACATCATGGTTGGTATGCCGCGCGGCCGTTCCGCGAGGAGCGAGGCCTTGCCTCTGGCAAGTCGAAAGGCGGCAAGCCTCTCTTCCTCAGCTTCTCTGCGGGTAACGCACAGACTTAGGGAATATTCGGCGTCCTGCGCTCGGCCTCCAGTTCCTTCACCCTGATTTGAAGCACCTCGATTATTCGGTGTGCATAGGCCAGGCGCGAGCGGTAGTGATCGCCCCGCCTTCTCGAATCCCGCGGCGCGGTGCTGTCAGCCGCGAGCGTGTACATTGCCGACTTGGCTAGGGCGCTTTCTCGCCGGGCGGATTCTTCGGCAGATCGCAGCCGCCTACTCACGAGTTCAATGCTTCCGACTTGATCATGGTGTTCTCCTCGGTTGATCCCCACACCCAGCGGGGGAATGTTGCTAATAACCATCCCCCCTTTAGGGGGTAACAAATGGATGAAATGCCATTTTTTTCAATTACTTCCACCATTTCCGGAATTCCGACATTAGTGGAAATGCATACGCGGGCCGGAATGGCTACCTTGCCGCCGCCTTTCCTGAACTCGCCAGGGCCGATTGCAAACGCCCGCCCGGCACGTCGAAAACTTCGCCGTCGTTCCTTTTGCAAGGCAAAACATGATTGCACCACGCTCGATCACACTCGCAGCGAGCGCCTCTAGGCGGTGGCGCGATACCGCCCGAAGTTCCTCTGGAAGACGCTCCCACATGGCATAGAGACCTGTCGCACCCGTCTTTGTGAACGGTTGCCCAGACGCGGCCGCCCCTTCGACGGCCACGACAGGCGCGCCAAGAAGACCCTTTTGGGTAGGTGCGGCTGCCCGCCGATGCTCGAAGTCCGATCGACAGGGAGACCAAACTCGTTGCGAACAAGCGTGCTTATTATTCTTGGCAGGGCCGTTGGTCTTAACAACACCACCGAACACGACTTTGTTGGCAATGTATTCCTGGCGATGTCCCTGCAAATTCGCTTCGCCCTCGCATCATCGGCCGGCCAAATTGCGTAGGCCAAGCGGACGTCGTCGACCAGTGCTGATGCGTCGGCGATGTGCTTGAAGAGGAAGTGGGATCCTCCCGTTGCCGTCTGCACAACAACGGTCGACGGCAGCGGCGCGTGCTCGGCCTCAAGGGCGGCGAGATTGACGCCACCGTGCTTGCCTTGCTTCACGTCCACGCCGAGCGCGAAGAATCCTGTTTTCTCGCCCGATGCTCCTCTTTCGGACGCACGGACACGGAATCCCGGCGTCATTTCAATAGAGTTGATGTTGAGAAGGTTCGGTGACCGGCGCGCCATGGCCGGGTTGACATTGCTTGACGCCTCAGGCGCCGGTCTAGGCGGAAGACCCATTGCCTGCAGCAGGAGCTGCAATTTACTCCGGATTACTCCGGTCTCGCGGGCACCACCCCGCAACAAAGACGCATCCACCACAAATGCATCTGTATGAACTATATAGTACCGTTTTACATTTTCCCCAACGAACTTATTTGCTTAGCACCGAAATAAATTACTTGACGCATTTGTCAAACAACTAGGATTTTGAGACTATATGGAATATACTATACCTATCAGCGAAGATGCGGACCATAAGGTCCGTAAAAGCGGCGGAGAGACGGACACCTCCAATCCTTGTCCGCTTGCGGCATGCTGGGGCCGTTCAGGCGACGTAGTTCCAGCGCATGAGCGTGTCGCGCTCTTCAAAGACGGCGGCGTCATCGACGCTCATGCCAGTTTTTGCAGCTCGACCTTCCGGAAAAGGAGATCCTCGGCGTCGGACCCTTTTTCAGCTAAGGCCGAATACCGGCGCGGGGTGTTGGCCAAGTTTGCGGTTTCGTGCGCCCAGCAAAATAAGGTGCAGCCTCTGGGCTGATGCACCAGGTCGGACGCAAATCCGGACGGAAGACTGCGTCGTACTTTTATCGCAAATAGTTGAAGACTGCCGCGACGGCCGGTGACTGCTACCGCCTCAGGAAGGGCTTGCTGCACCAACGTCTATTGGCGCGCGATTGGAGAAGAGGTTCAAGGCGGCGTACTGCAGCAGCATAATCGTTTTTCCATCCCGAATCGCCCCCGAGCCGACCATCGCAAGCGCCTCGTCGATACCAATTTCCAGGACGGCAATATCCTCCCCTTCGGCCTCGTTGCCACCTCCCGCCGAAGCCTGGTCGCCTGGCTGGTACTCGCCAACGAAGAAATGCAGCCGCTCCGTTACGGAGCCAGGGCTCATGAATGCGTCGAACGCCAGGCGTACGTCGCGCACACGAAAGCCTGTCTCCTCTTCCGTTTCTGCACGGATGCGTGCTTCCGGCTCGGCATTGTCGAGCAATCCGGCCGGCGCTTCGATGAGAAGGTCGTCATGACCGTTGACGAAGGCTGGATAGCGAAACTGACGGGTGAGTATCACCGTGCGGCGTTTCGGATCGTAGAGAAGGATCGTCGCACCGTTTCCCCGGTCGTAGGTCTCTCGCGACTGTCGCTGCCAATTGCCGTCGGCGCGCAGGAAGGAAAAAGTCGTCTTCTTTAGGACATACCAGTCGTCCGAGAGGATGGTGACATCCTCTACGCGAACGCGGTGTGCAATGCTCATCGTGACCTCCTTCATTGTGGCAAGGTCAGCAGAAGTCGCCATCCTTGTGTAAGGCAACATTCGTGCATTTTCGTGCAATGTCAAGCAGTTTCGTGCAGGCAAAAATTATGCGCATGCAGCGCGCCTCCCCAAGCACCGCACGTTGCGCGGGAAAACTTGATGGCGCGCTCTCCGAACCGCTTTGAATAGCGCCTCCTTTGCTCGTGGTCGGGACTATGGCGCAACGCCAGCTCGCTTCGCAGCCTCGAAGCGGGTTCTCGAATGATGTGCCGATGCAGATCCTGGGATGGATACGTTCCGTTCGCTGGATCGAGCACCGATCTATGGATCGGTGGTCTACAACTGTTGAATCGCTCTATTTGTCGGTGCTGGATGAAGACCGAGCGGCCCGCCCTGTTCAGCCGGCGGGAAACAGGATGGCAACCCTAAGCCCGCGTCCTCCTGCTCCATCGGTCAGGCTGGTTCTCGCACCGTAGAGGGCAGCAATTTCCTCGACGATCGGCAGACCGAGCCCCGTTCCAGGCGCTTCGCTCGCGCCGCGCTGAAACCGCCTGAGCACGCCCTCGCGCAATTCCGGCCTGATCCCGGGTCCACTGTCTTCGACCTCCAGGGATACGGCGCCTTCCTTTTCGCTCACCCGCGTCGTGACCTCCGCCCCTCGCCCGGCATAGAGCAGCGCGTTGCCGATCAGGTTCTTCAGCATCTCGCCGACCAGCAAAGGCTCTGCACGAACGAAGGCTTCGCCCTCGCCGTCGAAACCCAGATCGATGCCGGCGTCTCCGGCGGCCGGCACATGTTCGGCGGTGATACCGCGTGCCAACTCAACCAGGTCGATCCGCTCCAGCTTGCGCGCCTCGTCCTTGCCAGCAGCGTCGATCTTTGCCATCAAAAGCAACTGCGTCAGAATGCGCTCGGCGTTCGCAACGGCCTCGTCGGCCTTCTTCACCGCCTTCTTGGTGTCCTCGATCGAGTCTGCGCGCAGTGCCAAAGCCAGCTGCGTTCGGATGATTGCGAGCGGGGTGCGCAGCTGATGGCTGGCGTTGCCGGTAAAATTGCGCAGCGCGTCGAGCGCCGACTGAAGACGCCCCATGAACGAATTGACCGTGTCGACAAGCCCCTGGACTTCGTTGGGCACGCGCTCGCCGATTGGATGCAAATCGTCGGGACTGCGCTCGGCGATCGCATCGCCTAAGCGATAGAGCGGCCGTAGCGAGAAGGTAACGGCAATCCAGACGATGACCGCGGCACCGGCGATCATCAGGCCGAGGCGCAAGGCGGAACGAACGAGAATCGTCTGCGCCAGCTGTCGGCGCGCGATGGTCGTTTCGGCAACCGTCACGACAAAAGGAACCGAGTTGATGCCTGTCGAGGCCGAGCGGCGCAGTGCCGCGATCCGGATGGGCTCGCCGCGGAACGAGGAGTCGGCAAAGGTCGTCGAACTGCCGGGGACTTCATCGAGGGAAGGAAGGGTCTGGTAACCGGTAATAAATTGTCCTGGAGGACCATCGACCCGGTAGAAGACGCGATCCTGCGCCGCAGATGTCAGCATCTCCAGCGCCACATAGGGGATATCGACTTCAAGCGACCCATCCTCTGCAACAACTACGCGCTCGGCGATGGCGAGCGCCGAACCGGCGAGAACGCGATCCGACACAACATTGGCTGTTGTCACCGCCTCGCGGTAGGTATCGGTCAGCGCCACGACGCCGATGACGGCAGTTGAGATCAACAGCCAGCCCAGCAGCCTGCGGCGAAGGGAATAGACCGCCGCCCTCATTCCGGCCCGGCCGCTTTGTCGAGATAGTAGCCGATACCGCGCGCCGTTCTGACCGTCAGGCCGTGTGGCGCAAGCCGTTTCCTGAGGCGGCTCACATATTGTTCGATCGCATTCGGGCTCAGATCGTCGTCAAAGCCGGTCAGCGATTGCATGATCGCCTCCTTGGCGACGACCTTGCCGGCGCGCATGAACAGGAGTTCGAGGAGCCCGAGCTCCCGGGCCGGAATTTCGATCGGCACGCCGCCTGATGAAAAGCTGCGCGCATTGAGGTCGAGCGAGACGTTACCGTAGCTAACAGTCGACGCCCGCAATCCCGCCTGGCGGCGAAGCAGTACGCGCACGCGCGCTTCAAACTCGCCGATATCGAACGGCTTGATCATGTAATCGTCGGCGCCGAGATCGAGGCCCTTCACCCGCTCCTCCGGCGTGCCCCGCGCCGTCAAGATCAACACTGCCGCGCTGTTTTGCCGGGCACGCATCGCCCGCAACACATCGAGCCCGTCCATCTCGGGCAGGTTGAGGTCGAGGATCACCAGATCAAACGTCTCGGCCGCGGCAACCGCGTGGGCCGACGCGCCGTCGCTGACGACGTCGACGGCATAGCCGCTACCACGCAGGATGGCCGACAGACCCTCGGCAAGGACCTGATTGTCTTCAACAAGCAATATGCGCAATTGTCTTCACTCCCCGCTTCACTCTATCCGCCGTTGCCTTGCTTGTGAACGGTGGCGCGCTGAGGCATTGTAGATTTATGCGGTACTTGATTTCTTTTCTCTTTTTGGTTCTTTGTCCCCGGCTGCTTCTGGCCGCACCGGTCATTTTTCCGGCGCTTTCAGGTGCCTCCGACGCCAGGACGCTGGTCGTCTATTCCTCGCTCGACGAGCCGCTCGCAAAACCAATGATCCTCGGCTTTCAAAAAGCCAATCCGGATGTCGCGGTGCGCTATGAGGATATGCTGACGGGGGAGATCTACGACCGGATCGTCAAGGAAACCGATGCGGGGTTGAAGACCGCGGACTTCGCCTTCTCATCTGCGATGGACCTGCAAGTCAAGTTGAGCAACGACGGCTATGCCCAGCGCAGCGACCTGCCGATGAGCGGCCGCTGGCCGACCTGGGCCAATTGGCGCAATACCGCCTATGCCTTGACGTTCGAACCGGCGGTCTTCGTCTATCACAAGCCGAGCTTTACCAAGGAAGCGCCGCCTTCGACCCGCGCCGAATTCGTCGCCTATCTCAAGCGTCAGGGCGCCGATGTCTTCGGCCGGATCGGCACCTATGACATCGAGCGCTCCGGCGTCGGCTTTCTCTTCATGTCGCGCGACCAGGAGCAGTTCGGCGACATCTGGGATGTCATCCAGGCGATGGGCGCTGCCGGCGTCAAACTCTATTCTACCAGCCAGGCCATTTTGGAACGGGTCGCCGACGGGCGGTTCGTGCTCGGCTACAACATCCTCGGCTCCTACGCCGCCGATTGGGCAGCCCGACACCCGGATGTCGGCATCGTCCTGCCCAAGGACTATACCGTAGTGATGTCGCGGATCGGTCTCGTGCCGCAGGCGTCCGCTTCTCCCGACCTCGGTCGTCGCTATCTGGAATTCTTCATGTCCAAGGAAGGCCAGACCATCATGGCGCGGCAATTGCAGATCCCCGCCGTCAGCCCGGATGTCGCCGGCGAAAACACCGCCAACACCATGCAGGAAATGCTCGGTGCCCAATTGCGGCCGGTGCCCGTCAGCCCCGGGCTGATGGTCTATCTCGATCAGGTCAAGCGGTCCCGGCTGATCGCCCGCTGGAACGAGGTTCTGCGGCTCCACTAGTTCCAGCGTTTCGACCGGGTGCCCACCGGCAGAGGTTGGGTGCCTAGCAGCCGACGACAGCACCTTGGACTTTCGGCGCGGCCGAAACGAGAGCGTTTCTGCATCAATTCACGGAAGCCGCAGCGCTATAAGAGAAAAGCCCTACCCTGTAACTCCGGCAGTGCCTCGAAGGGATCGAGTGCTCGAACGCCTAACGGTCCAAAAAGACGCAGATTGCGTGTCAAAACAGTCAGGCCATGCACTTGGGCTGTGGCAGCTATCACAATATCCTCGAAACCCGACTGCTGGGCACGAGCGTCATCTAGAATCTGCCCGGCTGCACGCGCGCATTGCTGATCGAACGGCAGCAGCTTCTGCGCGTACAGATACTCTATGATTTCCCACCAATCTTTTAACCGCTGCGCCTTGGTAGTCGCACCTTCTCGTTCCGCCTTCGTGATCCCTGAATTAACCTCAGCGGCCGAAATAGCAGATAGGAACAGCTGCGAACTGGCTTTATCGAGCCATTCGACAAGCTGATCGGAACTTTGACGTTTGGACGGGGCAAGCGCAGATATCACGTTCGTATCGACCAGAAACATCAGAGATCAATGATCCGGCTCGGTTTGTTACCGCGCAGTGGGATATCGTCCTCATCACCTGGATAGGAAGCTAGGAGCCGTCCAAAACTCGGAACCTGTTTCAGCTTTTCATACTCCGAGAACGAAAGCACTACTGCTTCCTTTCTGCCGTGCCGGGTGATGATCGTAGGATTGCCTTGAACCGCCTGATCGACAACAGCAGAAAGCGTTGCCTTGGCATCCTTGAGCTGGATCTCTTTCATGTCGGCCTCCAAATAATGACCACAGTAGTCATATTGTCGCATCGACGCTCCCTAGCGAGAGCCAAAGGGCTTAGACGTCCTGTGTTTGCACAGCACCGTGCCACCATACAATGCCGATGAGTGCTTTCTCTGCAGATTTGAGGCCAAAGCGCGCAGCTCGGTAGCAATTTCACTTCACAAGTGGGCGGCATGCTCATCCAGTTGCCGTCGCCCCCATAGACCTGATCGGAACGGGTCTCGCGACGGTGGCGCTGCGTCTGCCGGAAGGCCAGACGATTATGGCGCGGCAATTGCAGATCCCCGCCGTCAGCCCGGATGTCGCTGGCGAAACCACCGCCAACACCATGCAGGAAATGCTCGGCGCCCAGTTGCGTCCGATGCCCGTCAGCCCCGGGCTGATGGTCTATCTCGATCAGGTCAAGCGGTCCCGGCTGATCGCCCGCTGGAACGAGGTTCTGCGGCTCCACTAGCTCCAACGGTTCAACCCGGTGAAATCTGTTTCGTTGGCCTCGATCAATATGGGATCGCTCAAACGTGTCTGCGTCCATGGACGGTCGTGTGTCAGCGCAACCCGGTTACTCCAGACCCGGAATGTCGCTGATCCGTTCCGCGAGATAGTCAACAAGCAACCGCACACGGGCAATGCCTGCCCGCTCCGGCACGATCAGCATGCTCAAGGGCACGGCCGGCAGAACATAGTCCGGAAGGATGGGCATCAGTCGGCCATCAGCAAGCAGATCGTCGACCAACCAACGGTGCGCGGGGGCGATGCCGCGGCCGGCGACGAGCGCCTCGCGGGCCGCCAATCCATGGTCAACCCGGAGACGCCCGTGAAAGGGCACCATATGCTGCTCACCGGTGTTCCCGTGAAGTTCCAGCATATCGCTGCCCGCCACATTCGACATGCGAATGCCCTCATGGTCCGATAGATCCCGGGGAACGACCGGTGTCCCTCGCCTGGCGAGATAGTCCGGCGCGGCGACCAGCAGACGCTGGCTTTGGCCCAGTGCCCGCAGTTTCAGCGAACTGTCGTTGAGCGGCCCCAGGCGGAGCGCGATGTCGATGCCCTCCCGCACAAGATCGATGCGCTCGTCCGTCAGGCTGAGATCAACACCGATATCCGGGTATTTCTCCTGAAAGGCAAAGATCAGTCGCGTGGCGTGCAGAACGCCGAAAGCCGCGGTGCAGGAGACCCGGATCGTGCCGGCCGAGGCACCACGGGTGCCGCGTGCCTCGTCACCGGCCTGCTCCACGAGGCGCAGGATCTGGACGCTTTTGGCATAGTACCTGCTACCCTCGTCGGTCATCGTCACGCGCCGGGTCGTGCGGCTGATGAGAGGCACGCCCAGCGCCTCCTCCAGTTCGCGCAAATGCCGCGTGACCGTCGACTGCCCGAGCTCGAGTTCCCGCGCAACGGCTGACAGGCTGCCACGCTCGGCAACGCGCACGAATGTCCGCATGCGTTCGAGCGTGATGTCGGACTTATCCATTTTTCGGCACAATCATATGCATTCCCAAGTTATAGTGAAACGCTTGGGTGTCGTCTACATCAGGGGTCGGTTTCTCATCACAGGAATACTGACCATGAAAGTTTTGCTTGTTTTCGCCCATCCAGAACCGCGTTCGCTCAACGGCGCGCTCCGCGACGTCGCCATCCGTGAACTCGAAGCCCAGGGTCACGAGGTCCGTGTCTCCGACCTCTATGCCGACAATTGGAAATCCGAAGTCGATCGGGCCGACTTTCCTTCGCTTGCAGCAGACACGCAGTTCAAGCCGAGCCGCGCCTCGAAAGAGGCCTTCACGACCGATACCCTGACGCAGGATGTGAAGCAGGAACACGAGAAGCTCTTATGGGCGGATACACTCATCCTGCAGTTTCCGCTCTGGTGGTACACAATGCCAGCGATCCTGAAAGGCTGGGTGGACCGGGTCTATGCCTACGGATTTGCCTATGGCGTCGGCGAACACAACGACACCTATTGGGGCGACCGGTTTGGCCAGGGCACGTTCAAGGGCAAGCGAGCGATGCTGATCGTCACCACCGGCGGCTGGCAGGAACACTACTCGGCCCGCGGGGTCAACGGACCGATCGACGACCTGTTGTTTCCCATCAACCACGGTATCCTTTACTATCCCGGATATGATGTGCTGCCACCGTTCGTGGCCTACCGGGTCGATCGCATCGACGAGGCCGGCTTCGAAGATCTTTCCGAGCGCCTGCGCGGGCGGATGAGGACGCTTTCGACCACGCCGCCTATCCCCTACCGGCGTCAGAACGGCGGCGACTATCTCATCCCGAGCCTCGAATTGCGCCCCGGACTGGGCGAACCGACCGCAACTGGCTTCTCGCTTCATCTCAACGGCATCGCGACAGCGGGTTAGAACAGCGTTTCGAACACATTTCCAGATCGGTCGCCGAAAGCGAACCTTCCGCGGGATGCAGATCGTCGGCGGCCGATCTGACCGCCACGGGAACGATCGAGATGAACTGATTCTGGCTGCCTAGCAGCGCCGATGACGTTATCTGCGGTGTTTCGGGCGACCGTCGCCTCTCTCTTGCCTTACCGACCAGCGTCGGAGGGCAAGAAGCGGCTAAGATTCCGTAAACACTACGCTTCATTTTCGCAATGAGGACTTGATGTCAGCTTAATGTCAGCTTTCTATGATGGCTTAGCAGTCGCTGGCGCCCCGTGGAGGCGGGCTCGCCGGTTGCGCACTGGGAGGAAGTCACCAATCCGGTCAGCGACAAGGGTCCTTTGGGCACCGTCGCGTCTTCCCGTTCGCACGCAGAAACAACGTGCGCGTGGAAAATCGCGCCTCATGGAGGACTCACCTTGAAACACTTTTTCCTGGCATCCATTCTCGCCGGCGCAATGGCGCTGCCGGCCTATGCGGCTGACTACACCATCATCGCTCCGGCAAATCCGGGCGGCGGCTGGGACCAGACGGCTCGCTCGCTCCAGACCGTAATGCAGCAGGAAGGCATTTCCGGCAACGTTCAGGTTCAGAACGTACCGGGCGCCGGCGGCACCATCGGCCTCGCCCAGTTCGCAAGCCAGCAGAAGGGCAACCCGAACGCCCTGATCGTCGGCGGTTACGTCATGGTCGGCGCCATCCTGACCAACAAGTCGCCGGTTACCCTCAAGGATGTCACTCCGATCGCACGCCTCACCGGCGAATATGAAGCGATCGTCGTTCCGGCCGCGTCCGAGATCAAGACAATGGCTGACCTCGTCGAAGCCCTCAAGAAGGCTCCGGGCGCCGTTTCCTGGGCTGGCGGCTCTGCCGGCGGTACCGACCACATCGCCGTTGGCCTGATTGCCAAGGCGGCTGGTGTCGACCCGACCAAGATCAACTACATCGCCTATTCCGGCGGCGGCGAGGCCCTCGCAGCCATCCTCGGCAGCCAGGTTACGGCCGGCATTTCCGGCTACGGCGAGTTCGAAGCCCAGGTCAAGGCCGGCACGCTGCGCCTGATCGCAGTATCGAGCGGCGAGCGCCTCCCCGGCATCGACGCGCCGACGCTGAAGGAATCCGGCCTCGACGTCGTCGTTGAAAACTGGCGCATGGTTGCAGCAGCACCCGGCCTCACCGACGAACAGAAGGCAGCCGTTTCGGCCGACGTCGAAAAGCTCGCCAAGTCGGCCGGCTGGCAGGAAGTCCTGAAGACAAAGGGTTGGCAGGATAGCTACCTCGCAGGCGACGCTTTCGCCGCCCAGCTCGAAAAGGACGTTTCGGCCACCGAAGGCGTCCTCAAAGACATTGGACTGGTGAAATGACCAAGGGGCTCAACCCTTCGACCACAACGCGTCGCCCGGATCGGGCGGCGCTCTTCATCGCGGCCGTGCTGGCCGCCATCGCTGGCCTCATTTTCTGGGACGTGTCGCGCCTGGCAGGCGCTGCCGGTTACTCCCAGGTCGGACCGACGACGGTCCCCTATGCGATCGCCTGCTGTCTTGCGGCCCTCGCCGTCTGGACCATCTTTGCCGCATTCCGAAACGATTTCCCCGACCGCGAGCACCAGGAAATCTCACCGGTCATCTGGATCGTCGCCGGGCTTGCAGCGCAGATGCTGCTCTTGAACGTCGCAGGCTTTTCGATCGCCACCGGCATTCTCTTTGCGCTCACCGCGCGCGGGTTTGGCAAGCGCAAGCTCTGGTTCTCCCTGCCAGTTGGTATCGCGCTCTGTTTTGCCGTCTGGGTGATTTTCGCCAAGCTCCTGCAGTTGTCGCTGCCCGCAGGGCCGCTTGAACATCTGTTCTTCTAAGAGGGCCGTAGACCATGGCTACTTTTGAATTCCTGTTGCAGGGACTATGGGTTGCTGCCCAGCCGATGAACCTGCTTTACGCGCTGATCGGCGTGACACTGGGAACGGCCGTCGGCGTTCTTCCCGGCATCGGCCCGGCCCTGACCGTTGCGCTTCTGCTGCCTGTCACCTACCAGCTCGATCCGGCCGGCTCGCTGATCATGTTCGCCGGTATCTATTACGGCGGCATGTATGGCGGCTCGACCACCTCGATCCTGCTCAATACGCCAGGCGAAAGCGCCTCGATCGTCACCGCGCTCGAAGGCAACAAGATGGCGCGTGCCGGAAGGGGCGGACCTGCACTTGCGACTGCCGCCATCGGCTCGTTCGTTGCCGGCCTGATCGCGACGCTCGGCCTTGCCTTCATCGCGCCCTATATCGTCAAGCTCGCCCTGGTCTTCGGTCCGCGCGAATATTTCGCGCTGATGGTTCTCGCCTTCGTGACCGTTTCATCTGCGTTCGGCGATTCCACGCTTCGCGGCCTGACAGCGCTCTTTGTCGGCCTGGCGCTTTCCGTCGTCGGCATCGACCAGTTGACTGGACAGGCGCGCCTTTCCTTTGGTGTTCCCGAGTTGCTTGATGGTATCGAGGTCACGACGCTTGCAGTGGCAATGTTCGCGATCGGCGAGACACTGTTTATTGCTGCACAAGGCGAGAAGGGCCCGGACAAGGTCGAGGCCGTGCGCGGTTCGATCTGGATGAGCAAGGCCGACTGGGCGCGCTCGTGGAAGCCCTGGCTTCGCGGCACGGTTATTGGTTTCCCGATCGGCGCTATGCCGGCCGGCGGCGCCGAGATCGGCACCTTCCTGTCCTATGCAGCGGAAAAGCGTCTGGCCAAGCATCCGGAAGAGTTCGGCAACGGCGCCATTGAAGGCGTTGCCGGACCGGAAGCTGCCAACAATGCATCCGCTGCCGGTACGCTCGTGCCGCTCCTGACGCTCGGCCTGCCGACGACGGCGACAGCGGCGATCATGCTTGCCGGCTTCCAGCAGTATGGGCTGCAGCCCGGTCCGCTGTTGTTTGCCACCAACCCGCAGCTCGTCTGGGGTCTGATCGCCAGCCTCCTGATTGCCAACTTCATGCTGCTGGTCCTGAACCTGCCGCTGATCGGCCTTTGGGTTAAGCTGCTGACCATTCCAAAGCCTTGGCTTTACGCAGGCATCCTGCTGTTTGCGACGCTCGGCACCATCGGCGCCAACCCGTCGGTCTACGAACTGGGCATGCTGCTCGCCTTTGGTCTGCTCGGCTATGCCATGCGGGTGTTCGGCTATCCGATTGCCCCTGTCGTCGTCGGCCTGATCCTCGGGCCGCTCGCAGAGCAGCAGCTCCGCCGGGCGCTGGCAATCAGCCAGGGCGACGTCAGCGTCCTCTTCACATCGCCGATCGCCGCCGTGCTCTTGGTCATTGCCGCTGCGGCACTGATCATCCCGCTTATCCTCAGGGCCCGCGGACGTGGCGAAGTGCTGGCACAGTTCGCCGCCAACGAAGACTAAATAGCCCCGCCGCGTCGCACCCATTCGGGTGCAGTGCAGCAATGCTTAGACCTTCGGCATAATCTTCCTCAAATCGTCTCCGATTTGGCGAATTATGCAGGAGCCTCCCAAGTCTCAATCAGCAGGCCCGGTCGATGGATAGTCGACCGGGCCTGCTTCCGTTGCATGGCTGGAGTGTCCAATTGTGCATTGCAAAAAGACATGACAAACCCCATCTTTTGCTCATCAGAGAGAAAACGAAAGCGAGCAAAGAGATGGCTACCACAACTTACCGCAACGGTTTCATCGGCCGCGCATTCGCAGTTCTCGGCGCCGCTAGCGCCGCTGCCGCTGCTGTCGAAGGCCACCGCCGCCCGAAGGCGAGCGACCTGCGCACGCTCGGCATCGATCCGGCCAACTTCCCGGACGCACGCCGCAGCTAACAGAGATTTCCAGCGCCCGTCGCGACGGGGCGCCTTATCCTCCCAAGGATGAAACGGCTCGACATCGAGAGATGGCGGGCCGTTGTTTTTTGGCCACTCGGTCGCGGCACATTTGCAGGAGAAGTGCCCGGCGGTTTTCCGGCAAGAAATGCCTGCGAAAAGAGAAGAGCGTTTCCGTGACTGCGCATAAGGCTGTAGCGATCTAACGCCCCGTCGCCATGCGCATCAAGTCACGCATGCGCTGCCGCAGGATGCGGCCCCATGGCACCTCCGCATCGATTGCCCGGTATCCCGCCTGCGTCAGCGAAAAGCGGACGCTACCGTCGATCTCGCGTCTGGTGATGTATTGCATGTTCAAGGCGCGAAAGACGGCGGCATGAAGCTCCTGCGGCCAATCGATATCGTCGGCTGGCACCCGATGGGCGCCCGCCCGGTAAACCTCTTCCAAGACCCGCTTCAGATCGCCTGAAATCATCAACCGGTTATCCAGGGATGATGGCCGTTTGGCAATGCCAGCCCGGCACTTCCATGCAAAAGGCCCCGGTGCGCCTGCACCGGGGCCTTTTTAAGAGCGCCTATGGTCGAAGGCGTTTATGCCTCGACGCGAGCGTGGCCGTGGTTGGTTTCACCACCCAACTCAGCCTCACGCTCCCGCTTGTTGTAGCGGATGGAGGACCACAGCGAGATACCGATCAGGGCAGCGCCGCCGAGGCCGGTGATCACTTCAGGGATGTGCACCAGCGTCTGGAAGTACATGACCACCGAGAGGATCAGGATGGCGTAGAACGCGCCATG
This sequence comes from Ensifer sp. 1H6, assembly GCF_001976035.1. Classification (NCBI taxonomy): domain Bacteria; kingdom Pseudomonadati; phylum Pseudomonadota; class Alphaproteobacteria; order Hyphomicrobiales; family Rhizobiaceae; genus Ensifer; species Ensifer sp. 1H6. The sequence continues at coordinate 66,017 of NZ_MOAI01000019.1, forward strand.
TTCCAGGTAGCGGTATTCGCTGAGCGTACCCTTCTCCACCAGCATGATCGTCATCGAGCGCACATACATCGCGCCGATGCCAAGGCCGATGGCGATGACGAAGAGGTTCTGCGTCAACGCGAAGGCGCCGATAACGCCGTCGAACGAGAAGCTCGCATCAAGCACTTCGAGGTAAAGGAAGGCACCGAAGCCACCCTTTGCCGCTGCACTCATCGTCTGCTGCGACGCGTCGAGCAGACCGCCGACGACCTCGACGACGAGGAAGGTCAAGAGGCCGTAGATGCCCGAATAGACGAAAGTATGCGCGTCTGCCGGATCGAGCAGGGTCGAGAAACCAAGGATCAGCGCCAGCACGAAGGCAATTTCGATGCCCTTGATCGTGGCGAAACGCGCCATCTTGCTTTCGACCCAGGAGATCCAATGCACATCCTTCTCATGATCGAAGAAGTAGGTGAGGCCCACCATCATCAGGAAGGTGCCGCCGAAGGCTGCGATCGGCAGATGCGCATCATTCATGATGCGGGCATATTCTTCGGGCTTGCTTGCCGCCAAAACGATCGCATCGATCGGACCGATGCCCGCCGCGATGACGACGATGAGCAGCGGAAAGACGATACGCATGCCGAAGACGGCGATGATGATACCCCAGGTCAGGAAGCGGTGCTGCCATTCCGGGGTCATGTCCTTCAGCTTGTTGGCATTGACGATCGCGTTGTCGAAGGACAGCGAGATTTCGAGAACGGCCAACACGGTGCAGATGAAGAAGACCGCGGCCATACCGCCGATCGTGCCGGTCGACTGCCAGCCGAGCCAGGCGCCAAGCACCAGGCCGATCGCGGTGACGATGAATGCCCACTTGAAATAGCCAATGGTGGTCGTGTGCGTTTGAGGCTGCGTCATTGACGGACCTCCTTCGCGCGCACGACACCCGGTTCTGAGAAGAAATGGGGTTTGGAAACGAAAACACGCACGGCCGAAAGGGCACATGCGTTAGGCATGAGATCAGTTTTCATGGTAGCTAATCCGCCGGCTAATTTGCTGGCGGTACCGACATCACGAGAGCGCCGTAAAAACTCTCGCCAGAGGGGCCCGGCACCAGTGTTCATCCCGCGGTCCGATGTCTGGACGGCAGGATCACCCCTTAAGTAGCAGCGCCGCGCGTTACGTCAAGAGGCAACGCCATCTCTCACAGAGTGAACTGGTGTTCCAAGATTGAAATCATCCCAAGCAGATTGACGGACGGCCCGGCCGGAATCATTCGTAAAACTTATCGTCCCATTCGAAGAGCGCGATGGATCGGCGTGCCGGAATGTGTCAAAGGCACGCGAACACGTTTGAAAGCCGCTCCCATGACTATAATAGCCGCCTCCGCAACTGCGCCGAATGCCGCTCGGACCGGTGTCATCATCATGCTTCTCGGCATGTTGATGTTCTCGCTCAACGACGTCATGGGCAAATGGCTGGTGGCGACCTATTCAGTCAGCCAGTTGATGGTCATTCGCAGCATTGCAGCCCTGCTCGTGCTTTCGCCGTTCATCCTGAAACGCGGGCTGCGTTCGATGTTGAAGGTCGAGCGGCCGTGGCTCCAGGCGCTGCGCTCGCTGCTTTTTGCCGTCGACGCATCGGCCTTCTATTTCGCCGTCGCCTATATGCCGCTCGCCGACACCATGACCTACTGGCTGGCAGCGCCAATCTATGTTGCCGCCGCCTCGCCGTTCCTGCTCGACGAGAAAGTCGGCTGGAGGCGGTGGACGGCGATCCTTGTCGGTTTTGCCGGCGTCGTGATCGCACTCGAACCGTCCAAGGACACCTTCAGCCTGCCGGCGCTGATCGCCCTTGTCGGCAGCGCCGCCTTCGCCTTTGCGCTGATGCTCGGCCGAACGCTGCGCTCGACCCCGGATACGACACTGGTCTTTTGGCAGGTGATCGGCGCGCTGGTCTTTTCGCTGGTCGGCGTTGCCGCCAACCCAGCCGGTTGGGCGCCCGTCGATGGCGAGGCGATCCTTCAGCTCGGCATGCTGGGCATCGTCGCGATGCTCGCGCACATTCTGGTCAACCGTGCGCTGAAACTCGCGGATGCGGCGACGGTGGTGCCACTGCAATACACGCTGCTCCTTTGGGCCGTCGTCTTCGGCTGGTGGTTCTTCGGCGACACGCCGCGTCCCACCGTCATCATCGGCGCCGGGCTGATTGTTGCTTCGGGCCTCTTCATCTTCTTCCGCGAACAACAACTGAAGAAGCGGGGCCGAACCATCTAGCCATTGGGCGATCGGAACTTCTGGACGAAGGGTTTCATCCTTCTTCGTCCTCTGCTACCTCGCACGCGTCTCAAAGCTGAAGGAGGCTCACTTGGCCAAGGCAATCCATTCGATGATCCGGGTGCTCGACGAGCAGAAATCCCTGGATTTCTACAGAGTGGCATTCGGGCTTTCCGTAGCCGAGCGGCTCGATTTCGAAACCTTCACGCTTGTTTATCTCAGCAATGAAGAGAGCGAGTTCGAGCTCGAGCTGACAATCAACAAGGACCGCACCGAGCCCTATGCGCTCGGCGACGGCTACGGCCACCTCGCTTTGTCGGTGAGCGATCTAGACAGCGAGCACAAGCGATTGACCGATGCTGGGCTTGGTCCGAACAAGATCGTCGAGTTCAATCGCGACGGCGCACTTCTGGCGCGGTTCTTCTTCATCACCGATCCGGACGGCTACAAGATCGAGGTCCTGCAGCGCCGCGGCCGGTACAAGTGATCGTCTGAGATCGATCATGATCAATCGAAACAATACCAATTATCGCGCCTATCTATTTCGCTTATAGGCGGACCGGACTTAGTGTTCTCCCGGAAGCATCAAGAATGATGCGCTAACAAGGGGAACACGGATGAAGAAACAGATTGCAGCAATGATGCTGGCTGTCATGGCGACGGCAACGGCGGCGACAGCCGCTGACAAGATCAAGATCGGCACCGAAGGCGCCTATCCGCCCTTCAACTTCGTCGATTCCGCCGGCAAAATCGGTGGCTTCGATGTCGATATCGGGTTGGCGCTTTGCGAGCGCATGAAGGCCGACTGCGAGGTTGTCGCGCAGGATTGGGACGGCATCATCCCCGGTCTGCTCGCCAAGAAATACGACCTCATCATCGCCTCGATGTTCATCACCGAAGAACGCAAGAAGCAAGTCGCCTTCACCAATCCCTACTATCTTGCGGCCATGACGCATGTGGCGCCGAAGGGCGCTGGCATCACCACCTTTACCAATGAAGCCCTCAAGGGCAAGGTGATCGGCGCCCAGTCGGGCACCACGCAGGCCGATTTTATCACCGCCACCTATCCGGACGCCGAGATCAAGCTCTATCCGACCCAGGATGAAGCCAATCTCGACATGGTCAACGGCCGTCTCGACCTGCAGGTCGGCGACATGCTGCCGCTTCTCGATTGGGTGACGAAGAACGATGACGGCAAGACTTGCTGCGAAATCATCGGCGAACCGATCACCGACAAGAAGTTCGTCGGCGAAGGCGTCGGCATTGCCGTGCGTCAGGACGACAACGACCTGCGCGAGAAGCTCAATAAGGCGCTCGACGAAATCCGGGCCGACGGCACCTACAAGAAGATCAACGACAAGTACTTCACTGTCGACGTCTATACGATGAAGTAGGCCAAACGTGCATTCACCGGCCGCCATAGTGGCGGTCGGGGATGCGTTGTCGCGCACAATGTGCGTGCTTGGCCACAGCAACGCGCAGTCCTGAAAAATTGCAGCGCCTAAGCTCCGGGACGCCAGATCAACAAGCGAAACTCGTCGTCGTCCTGTTCCGCGAACTCTACGAAGTCGCACCGTCGAAAACAAGCAAGGCTTGCGGCGTTGTCGATCTCAGTGTGGCGTGGATCTCGGCGAAGGCGCAGCCCGGCCCGCGCAAGTACGCGAGCAGGCTTCCTTTGCCGCAGCCATAGCCGCATAGTTCCGGCCGCGGCCACCGATAGCAGATATGCCTTTGGAAACTTAGGCTGACCAGACTTTCTGGTTACACCGCTATCGCTTTCGCCGAGGCGATACCGGAAAGGCCATCAGCCAAAACGCGGATCATCGCGGCCTGGTCGGGGAGATTGCAGCCGTTCAGGACCCGTTCCATGAGCGCCAGCCATTGGGAAAAATCTTCCTGGCCGAACCAATGAATGGAGAGGCAATCCCCAGGCATCAGGCCCTCCAGGCCGGCCTTCTCGAAATCGATGCACTGCACCGGTCCGGATATCAGCCACATGGCGCGACGAATGCTGACATGAGGCACGGTTTCTGCCTGCCGCATCATCATTTCGCGCAGATCTGCGTCGTTCAACAATGCCGACAGCAGCAGGAGCCATGCGATCTCGCAAGGATCCAGCCGACCCATGTTCGGACTGAGCCGGCCTTGTGCGTTCCCCCTGCGGGTAAAGAGCACGATCGCGTCCTCAAGCTGCCCCTGAAGCATCGCCAGTATGCCCAGCATGAATGGCGGCTCGGCAATATGACCAATCCATTGGCACGCGTCGGTGAGCGCGGCCTGCGCTTGCCCCAAATCGTCTCCGGTCAGAATCGCGTCGCGGGCATCACGTAGGATGGCAGACATCGGGTTGTCGTGAAGCGAAAAATCGGCGATCGCAGGCATATCCGGCTTGGCCGGCACGTTCCTGAACCGTCCGAACTGTCTCGTTTGCTGCGTCATCTCACCTGGCTTGCGCGCCATGCGGCACTCGTACCAGTCGAGCAGATACGTCCATTTCTCGCGGGTGAAATTGTCCTGTATCAGCCGGTAACCGCTTTTCTTGATGCGGTTGTACGCGTCAGGCTTCGAGGATACCGCAACGATCTTGGCATAGAGTTCCTCGCCGCTGCCCAGGATGCAGTTCTCAAGATCGACGAAGCCGTATCTCTTGACGACCTCGGAGTCGGGCGCAACGAGGATCGCGCCGGCGGCCGGTATCTCCAGGTGTTTTCGCACCACATAATCCAGCCGGGTCGTATCGGCGATCGAGAAGTAACTCTGCGATATCAGCCGGGCATATTTTTCGTCACGAACTTCAAAAGGTGCTGGCGTGCCGGACTGGTAGCCCGGATGCGTGTAGACCAGCGTTGGCAGGAAATGCTGTATCTCCTGCGTAATCTTCGCTCGCCACGGGTAAAAGGCGGGAAACAAATGGCCGCTGAAGATCGTGACCGGGATCGTCTTTTCGACAGCGTAGTCCCTGAATATCTTGCTGTCGATAAACAGCGGCAGGAGGTGGCAGGTAAAACGCTCCAGCTCCGGCGTGTGCTGCAAGTGTTCAATGCCGCAGAATATGGTCTCGACGCCATAGGTTTCCAGCATGCCGAAAAGAAGCGGTCTCATCGGATCATGGGGATCGCAATTGAGATACAAGACCCGCGGGATCTCTGGGAACGCATCGATATTGGCGATATTGAGCCGTTGAGGGCGGACCCAATGGACGGCATCAAATACGATCAAATCGGGCTTCAGCTTTTGGCAAGCCTGTTCGAAGTCGAAATCCTGATCGATCGTGTCGACATGGCAATGCAGCGCAAGCGCATCCACCCACTCGCTGGATATCCTGCGCAGCAATGGGCCGGCGTCCGGATTGAGAGTCGGCCTGACACACAGGACCCGCCTACGGGGCGCTTTACTGGTCATTCTCGTCACCTCGCTCGAAGAAGCCCCTTACTGCATCGATGACTCGGTCCTGCTGGTCCGGAGTGAGGCCGGCGAACATCGGCAGCGATAGTGCCGTGCCGGCATAGTCATCGGCGACGGGGAAATTGCCTTGGGCCGATGCCATGTCGGCAAAACATGGCTGTCGATGAAGCGGGATTGGATAGTGCAGTCCAGTCTGCACGCTGTGTCCTTCGAGATAGCTTTTGAGCCCATCGCGATGCGATGTGCGAACGACATAGAGGTGGAACACGTGATCGCCGTGGACGACCTCCGGCAGCTTCAAGGGAAGCCCTGAAAGGCCTTCCGCATAGCGCAAGGCGATCTGCCGCCGCTGGTTCGTCCAATCGTCGAGATGTGCGAGCTTGTGGCCGAGCACCAGCGCCTGAATACCATCCATACGATAGTTGTAACCGATCATCTGGTGGACGTAGCGCTGTGCCTGACCGTGATCGCGCAATGCCCGCATCGCGTCGGCGCTGCGATCGTCATTCGTGACGACAAGACCACCCTCGCCGGCTGCGCCAAGGTTTTTTCCAGGATAGAAGCTGAAGCAGCCAAAGTCTCCGAGAGAGCCCAGCGGCTGCCCATCGTAGCGGGCGCCGATCGCCTGCGCGACATCCTCGATCACCAGCAGCTTGTGCCGCCGGGCGAACTCCAGGACCGCCGCCATGTCCGCGGGCTGCCCGTAGAGATGAACCGGTATGATCGCCTTCACCTTTTCGTCCAGCTTGCTTTCGGCGTCGCGAACATCGATCGTTCCAGCGCCTGCCTCCACATCGCAGAACACCGGAATGGCGCCGGCATAGATCAGACCCCAGACCGTCCCGATAAAGGTGTGGGTCGGAACCAGGACCTTGTCGCCCCGAACAATTCCCGCAGCGATCACCGCGACATGCAACGCGGCGCTGCCACTGCTGACAGCCACGGCATGGCGCACGCCGAGGTATTCGGCAATCCGCTGCTCGAAGTCCTTGGCCCAAGGGCCAAGGCAAAAGGCGCTTGCTTCGAACAGGCGCTCCATATCCGGCAATACGCTGCTGCGTATCTGGTTCCACTGTATCGACAGGTCCACGAAGGGCACTGTGGAATGGGCGTTCATCTAAGTCTCTTTCCCTTGCATTCGAACTCCTTGCCCACACGCACGACGATTGGGAAAGTGAACGTTGCTGATAAATGTTTCGGCTAAAGGTACAGGGTCAAACGGATCTCATTCCGCCGCGACGACGCTGCCTTGCTGAGCGGCCAACCCGTTGCGAACACGCAGCAGGCTGAAGTCCAGTTTCGCCTGCGCCTGCTCAAGGGTGCGCACGACCCGTAGCCCCAGGCGACCATCCGTCTTGCATCGCTCCTGCCCCAGCATGACCCGGCGGAAATGCTCGAGCACATCCACCAGCGGTTCCGAGCCCGCAAGGCGTGGAGAATGGACCGAGCCGATGCGGTAGCTCGGCAGGATCATGTGGCGCTCCTGCTCCGATTGGAAGGTGATGCCCGAATCATAGACCTTGAGCGGCTCTTCACGATTGAGATCGTCCCAGACTGCCATTTGGGCGCTGCCTCCGACGGCGATGCGCCGCACCTTGACCGGAGACATCCAGCTCAGGTTGAGATGCGCAACCATTGATCCGGGGTAATGGAATGTCAGGTAGGCGATATCAGGAGAGGTGGGATTGACGTGGCAGTACCCGCTTGCCTCGATCTCGACCGGCTCGTGCTGGAAGAGGTAATCGATGATCGAGAGATCGTGCGGGGCCAGATCCCACAGGACGTTCACGTCGGGCTGAAACAGGCCGAGATTGACGCGTTGCGAATCGAAATAGGAGATGCGCCCAAGCGCCTCGGAGTGCACGAGCTCGGCGAGCTTCATGACGGCCGGATGAAAGAGGAACGTGTGATCCACCATCAGCGTCAGGCCGCGAGCAGCAGCCCGGAAAACGAGATCGGCGGCTTCGTCGCTTGAGCTGCACATCGGCTTCTCGACCATGACATGCTTGCCGGCATCCAGGGCAGCGCGCGCGAGATCGTAGTGCGACGCGACCGGCGTCGCGATCACAACAGCATCAATGTCACTGTCGGCCATCACCGGTGCCGCGTCGGGGTAGACTTTGACGTTCGGGTGAGATGCCGCCAGTCTTTCCTGCAGGCCGGGCGCAGGATCAACGACAGCGGCCAGTTGAAGGCCGGGATTGTTGGAAATCACCCGGAACAGGTTTCGGCCCCAATACCCCATTCCAAACAATGCGACCTTGATCATATCCCCATCCATCAAGAAAACTACTCGGCCCAAACTGGACAACAAAGCTTGTCCCGGCCTGAACGCGGCTAATTTCCCAATAGATGATCGCTGACCGAATACTCAGCGACGGAAAGCCTGGCAAAAGATTGCCCAAATACAACACGAGTGCGGTCGACCTCGAAAAGCAATCGTCGTTGCTGCACCAAGACAATGAATTGACTAGCAATATTCCGGATTGGAAACATTTCGGAGAATGTGACGGGGTTGGCGAGCCGGCTGAGAATCGCCGTTCGCTTCTCGTCGGATTTCACCACCCACCGACCGATGCCGCGAACCAAGCGCCGAGGTCAGCGGAAACTCTATAGCGGCGAAACTACGCATGGTTCATCACATCACGTCCTACGACGCCAGCGCCAAACAAGCGTGGGATGATTTCGTGCCCACGACGCAGGCCGGCACGATCATGCACAGCCGCCGGTTTCTCGAATACCATGGCAAGCGCTTCGAAGACGAAAGCCTGTGCGTCTGGAGCGACCCCGGCGTTCGGCTGAAGGCGGCCATTGCGCTGGCGCGCGCACCGAACACCACGGACGTCGTGGCCTCTCATCCGGGAAGCACTTTCGGCGGCATGATTGCCAACGTGATCGACCCCTCGGAGCGAGCCAGCATCCTTTCGGCGGTCGCCGGGACGCTGCTTGAGCGGGGATATCGCAAGCTCGTCTACAAGACTGTGCCCGCGATCTTCGGACAACAATTCGATGAAAGTGATCTAAGGCTGCTGCTGAGAACAGGAACGGTGCGCCGTGCCGATCTCTGGAGTTTCATCCGGATCGACAGAGCCTATGCCTTTTCAGCCAAGAGGCGCGCCTCCATCAAAGCCGCCGAACGCAAAGGCGTGCAGCTACGGCAAGCCCAACAAGAGGCAGATTGGGTGGCCTTCCACACGCTGCTGTGCAGCAACCTGCAGGAGCGGCATTCGACTGTGCCGGTGCACAACCTCGCCGAGATGCTAGATCTGCGCCGTCGCCTCGAAGGCGAAAACCAGCTATGGCTCGCATACGGGTCGGACGGCGAGATTCTTGCCGGGACATGGTGCTTTGCCTACAACGCCGAAACGCTCCACACCCAATACATCGCCTCCAATCCTCGCGGGCGAGAACTTGGCGCCGTGGATTACCTGCTGGCCGGCGTAATCGACGCGACAGCGGCCAGCAGCTTCAAGGTGATGTCGTTCGGCATCAACACCCTATCCGATGGATACGCGATCAACACCAATCTGCTGAAGCAGAAACTGCGTTTCGGCTCTGGCGTCGCGGTGCACTGGCATTTCGACGTCGATCTGGAGCAACTGGCGAATGGGGATGCGGGTTTTGCATAAGGACAATGTAGCTCAGGATCTGGAAGGTTTGACATGACGGAACTCGTTGTCATCGGAGCCGGCGTCGCAGGGCTCGTATGCGCGGCGCTTGCAAGGGCGCAAGGCGCTTCGGTAACCGTGGTCGAGGCCGGCGCTTTGGCAGGAGGCCTGTGGAAGTCGACCGCCGTCGACCTCGGCGGGCAGTCGTATAGGCTTGATGCCGGTCTGCGGCTCCCGGTTCTTTCGGGAACGAAGTCGATCGACGATGCGATCTTTCACCGCCCCGACTTCCAGTTTTCCTGGGTCTACTATGACGGCTGGCCACGCGAGAGCGCCATCACTGCGGACAGCTTCAATTCGGAAAGCTCCTGTCTCGACACAACCGTCCTGGGGACGCAGCTAAACGTTGCGCTCGACGAAATGCGCGCAACGAGACCGGTCGAAAATGCCGACAATGCCGAGGACTACAGCCTGAACTGGTTCGGGCCGACGTTGACGAACGGCCTCGTTCGCGACGCCGTGCTCGGGCTCTTTGAGACGGAACTGTCTGAGCTGGCGCCGAATGCCGTCACGTGGTTCCTGCCGCGCCGCATGATCGCCGGGGACCATCAGGCAACTTCGAGACTGCTGGACGACGAGGCTCTCGCCGGGCGCATCGCGCATGCACGCTACAGCGACTTGCCCAAAAACGCTGCGCGGCAGTTCCTGCGGCCGCAGAGTGGCGGCATTTCGACCTGGATCAATGCCCTGCAGCAGAGCCTCGCCGCAGACGGCGTGACGTTCCTCTTCAACGACGCAGTGCAGGAGATTCATCGTGCGCCAGTCACGCAGCGTCTGGAGCGCATAGTGCTGCGGTCTGGCGAGGTCATCCGCCCGGCAGGCGTGATCAGCACGATCGCGCCCGCGCTCGTCGCTCGCGCCATGGCCGTGTCCCCCGGCGCCCTGCCGCGGTTCCGCCATTTGCAGATCTCCCACGCACTCGTGGACCGGCCTGTTACCCATCAGGCCGAGTATGCGCTGAACTTCAACCGTCACCCGGCCTTCTTCCGCGCCATCTTCCACGACAACATCGGTGATATCCCGGCCGGCGGCCACATCATCACCTTCGAGCATCTCGTTGACGAACTCTTGCCGGCGGACCTTGCAGGTGCAGCGCTGAATGAATGCAGGCGATGCGGCATCATTGATGCCGGGGCCACCGTTCTCGGCAGTCACAGCGATCTCTATCGCAACATCATTCCTGTTCCCACCTCGGACTACGGCAGAGCAACCGCGCAGTTGAAGCAGGATACGCTCGACCGCGTTCCCAATCTGCGCTTTGTCGGGCGCTCGGCGGGCACGCCATTCCTCGATGGAATCATCCAGGAGGCCTCATTGGCAATCAAAACAACGATCGGAGCCGAAAGTTATGCCTGACGCCATTGCCACAGCGTCCAAATTGATTGGCGCCGAGGAGTATGCCCAGAAGTATCTCATCGACATGGCGTTCGAGCGGCATCTCATAACCGCCCGTCAGGACAACTGCCTGGAGTTCCTCGGGCAACTCGCCCCAACGTCTGTCGTAGAGGTGGGCTGCGGTCCCGATCTGCTGATAAACCGCTTCGATCTCGCCGGTTCGTCCATCCGAAGCTGGTTAGTGATAGAACCCTCGTTCTATGCCGACCTGATCGAGGAAAAACGGGCGTCCATCGACAAGCTTGAGCTTGAACGCGGTTATCTCGAAGAGAGGGTCGAAGCGGCAAGGACAAGAATGCCGGAAGGATTTGACGCCGTTCTGCTATCGGGCCTGCTGCACGAGACAACCAATCCTCAGACCATGCTGTCGGCCGCCAACGCGCTTCTGAGGCGCGGCGGCTCGCTTCTGGTCAGCGTGCCGAATGCCATGTCTTTTCATCGCCTGCTCGGCGTCGAAATGGGCCTGATGCAATCGCCAACACAACTCTCCGAACGAAACATCGAACTCGGGCAACCTAATGTCTTCCATCGGGAGACGCTGGAGAAAATGGTAATTGATGCAGGCTTCGGCGAACTCGCGTTCTCCGGATACATGTTCAAGCCGTTCTCCAACGGCCAGATGCGCGAGGTGCTCGACATCGTCGGCAACAACACGGTCGAAGGACTGATCCGGCTAGGCAAACGTTTCCCGGAGAACGCTGCAGAGATCGCGATCTTCGCCCGCAAGCTTTAGCAATACGTTGGCAGTAAGCAGACAACGTGCGGTCACCGCACGAGGTCGCCGATGCCAACCGATTTGGCGGGCAGATACTGATAGATCCGACGACCACGGGACCGGTGTAGATCGTCTCCAACCTGGCATAGGCTTGGAGAACCTTTCGACCTGGATTGCCCTTGTCGAGCGCGTACTGGCTGCCAATGGCAGGGCAGATCGCATTCGCTACGGTGCTGTTCTTGACGGCCGGTCCAAGATCATGCTCGGGACAAGCTGAAGTGAGGCGAAGGGCGGCCATTGATATCAACGGACTCATCGCGATCACGACCTCGATCGAGGCTGGCCTCCGCTTGTCTTTCGATCCTTGACGAACACTTTGCGTTCGACAAGGATCGACGCGCTGGGCGAAGGCGCGCAGGTTCGGGCTGAAGACGAGATAGGCTCGACAAGCATACCGCGGCTAATCCACTGCTGGTCGCTGCGTCGGAACCGACGCCCAGCATCGTTGAACCGCTGTCTCTCGCCGCCACAAGGCGCGCGATCTCGAAAACGCGTCCGGACGATCAGGGCTTCGCGATCATTCGGTCCAAGGGCGTTGTCCCTCTCAAAATCGCTCCGACTTCCATTGAACGGGGAATTCGCGTCCGAAGGCAGTTGTTCGCTCTTGCAGAAACTCAAGGCCATTTGTCCAAGGCAACCGAGGACGGGTGCTCGTTGTCGAGAATGAATCAATTGCGTTCGGCCTGGAGGAACAGTCCGAAAAAGCCTTGCATCAGCCGACAACCGCAGAATTGAAGCGGTGGGATGAAAAACCGTTGCCATAGGTACGTTCGAGAAGCCTCCGGCCCCAACTATCCGGCGCGGCGGCAGACGCCCGCCAATGCACCGCGCATGTTTCCGGGCTGACCAGATGTGTGAAACGGCCCAGCTTCAAGCGGAAAGGTTGGCTGCACGGCAAAGGCGCGGGGACTGTCGATCCAGGCTGGATCATAGGCAAAAGTCGAGAACTGCCGCGGCCCGGCCTGCGTGAAACGCAGCTGACCAACGGGTGTCAGGCTCTCGCCGAGAACGACATGGGCGTTGGCGTCGGGCTTCAGAATGACGCGCCGTCCGGATCGACGGCATCAGGATCATCCAGTGCCGTTTTACCCTTGGCCTTCTGCCTGCGCAGTGTGGTCGCAATAGACCGTCCGCGACGCGGCTGGCGTTCGGCGGTCAACGCTAGACCCAGATCATCCTTGCGGATGTCGATCAGGTCGGCCAGCCGGTCGACAAGACCAAGCACAACCAGGATATCGGCGAGCGTGCCGATTCCGACACCGGGATCCCCCTTCTCGAGGCGCGAGACGGTGCTCGGTGACGTGCCCGCACGCACCGCCAGATCGGCCACGGCGATGCCGCGCCACAAACGAGCGCCGCGCACGTCGTGTCCAAGTCTTTCTAGGGCGGACTTTGATTTCGACGATCCCATAGCAATGATCCAGATACGATGATAAAATAGCCGTATCACGTCATATATGACTAATTGTGGAATTCAACAAGGGTGCCATAGAGCAGTGGCTCGATTTGGCGGCCGACTAGGCGACGTGCCTGAGCGCTTCCTTCCCGGTCGATGCGTCCCTGCCTGGGACCAGTCAGGGCTAAATAAGACCCGACGCCGGTCCGGCTCCAATAAGCAGCATCGCCACGGATAATCTGCACGGTGCGCAATGTGATCTTTTGCAGGACACGCTTGCCCACGAACGATCCGGTGAACGCCCAAACCGTGCCCACTGCAACCGGCGCAAGCAGTTGCTACGACTGAATAAGCTGCTCGGATAGGACGCCCGTGGCGACGAACGCCTCCTTCGTCAGGCCGGTGTTCAGCAGAAAGGCGGAACCTAGTGCCCCATGATTGCCGGAGAGACCGCTACTCCGACAGCACGCCTCCAAGTGGCAGCCAGTGCAACAGGAAAGCCAGTATCTGGAAACGCGGTCACAGTTGCTGAATGGCGAATACGACGATCAGCACTCCCATGACGGCCTTGACGACAGTGATTTTCTCCATCCGCCGAGCGTGTAGCTCGCGAGAGCCGGCATCTTGTCGAACCAGGTGAGCGGGCTTGCTCCGACAAGGACAGTGACGGCCGCCGGAATACCGAACCGCGCCATATAGCGCCACGACCGGCACTCGCGTCAACGGCGCGGCCTTACAGCTGAATCCATCCCGCACGCGGCTTCCAAAGCCAATTTCCTTCACGGGCCCAAGTGAGGGGCAGCAGAAAGCGTCCGAGGTCCCCCACAACCGTGGCCAAGCCTGGCGGCGCGACCGCCATACGTTCGCGACCGAGAAACGCCCGCCACTGCCGATCCCATACTTCGGCATAGGCATCGCTGAGACCCATCGGCCTCTCCTTCGGAAAGTCCGTCCCCCTTCGAGCGAAAGTCTGGCGCACGGCCTTCGCGAGGGTGGACCACTCAAACTCGAACGTCTCGGCGATCAGCCAAAGATCGTAGAAATCCTTTAGGCGGCTATTCGCCATGCCTAGCGTCACCAGCGCCTCGAACTTCTCTGCGACCACGGTTGTGACCGGATAGGCTCGCAGGTGCGGCGCCGGAGCATCGAGCAATGATGGATATTCTATTTCGACCGGTCCGGGTGTGATGGCATCCCCGAAGCCGATGTCCACCTGAATCGGGATGCGGGCGCCGCGATGGTGGCTGTGGTGCGGACTCGAATTCCGCCATATTCGACTTCTTCACGGATCGGCGCGGCTTCGAGCGCATCGACATCGAAAACGACGCCATCATCGTCGACTGGCTGCGTGCAAATGGCATGGAAGGTTTCGGCGATGGCCTTCGGGCTGTTCGCACCATAACCCAGCAGGTCGAGGTCACGCGTCGGCCGAAACGGGTCGGCGACCCATGTAACGAACAGCATCGCGCCCTATAGGATGAAGCGGTCGCGATGCGCGGATAGGCTCAGCCGGTACAGGAGCCTTTCGAGCGCGTAGCGCGTCAGCAGGATCAGAAAGTCCGTGCGCTCCGCGCGGGACCGATCCAGAAGCCGGGCGCGCACTGATGCCCCGACGTTTTTCTTCGGTTCAAGCGCCATCAGCCACCGTCGCTTCGACATAGGGTCGCATGGTCGACCAGATTCTGGCCCTCTTCGCATATGTCCAGAGTTCGTCGCTTGTGGTTTTGCGCCGCCGGAGCCCCTCGCGCAGCCCCTCCATCGCAACATCGAGGCCGACTTTCGTCCTATAACGGAAGCAATCGACGATCGAACGCGCCGGATTTGTGATCGGCACGTCGACCCCCTCGATGCGATGCCGTTCGACACCCTCGGCGAGAGCGGTGCCGGTGAAGCGTACGAAACGGATAGGCGGATAGTCGATCTTGGGGCGCCAAGCCGTTCGATCGATGGCCATCCAGACCGCCGACGGCATTTGCAGCGTCAGCTGATGAAACTGCAGCGCCGAGATCAGGCAGACGATCCCTCTCGGCACAAGCGCCGATGCCTCGGCTAGGGCATGTCGTGCGTCGGCCGTAGCGTCGGGAAGCTGGTAGAGGCCGCGCGCCGGACGAACGACTTCTTCATCTCGTATCAGGCGCGCGAGCGTCTCTGAGCCAATGCCGTGCGCGGCGAAATCCTTCAGCCGCAGCATATGCCGGGCTTTCAGGAGTTCCAGTGCGCGAGCCCCTTGGGTGCCAGCCGTGTCCACTTCCGTGATGTTTCCTCTGCTAAAAATCATACCAGCAGAGGTTTTAACACATTCGCCTCTGAAAAACACCCATGCTCACCTGCTCCTTGACTTCTACCCCAAACTAGAACGAATATAGAACATTACGTGCCCGTCCCTGGAGGTCAAGAACGAACGTGCGGTCAGAGCCCGCCACTACGTCAGCCATCAAGCCCTAGCGGCATGTCCCCTTCCCAGAACGTGGGTAAACGGCTCCAGTGGAAAACCTTCCGCTTTCGCCCGTTCGACGACTGCGTAGGTCACCCGGTTCAAGGTGGCGCGCGACATCGGAGCATCCGCGTGATGCCGCGACGGCAGCAGATATCTTGAATTCCCTTACACAGGTCTTCAGGGCGATCATAATGTCGTACCTGGCGCGACAGGCGTTATTCGCCTTGGAGCGCTTGATCCGCTCTGGGGATCGTCCAGACCGCATTCTCGAAGTCGACCTCGTCCCATACGCGTTCTGCAGCTCGCTCTTGCGAACCACCGTGAGGAGATAGAGCCGCATTCCCAAACGGATAGTGGGAAGCGTGGCGATGTGGTCGAGTTGCTTCAGCATCACTCGAATTTCGGAGGATGAGAGCGCGCGGTTTTTCGGCACGAAAGTGGTGATCGACGCTGGTCCCACTTCGGCTGCCGGGTTCGCGACCTTCTCTCCGTTCAGGATGGCAAATCCGTAGATCTACTTCACAGTATGTCTCGCACGTGGATGGCCGTCGCCGGAGCGCCGCGTTCAGCGATTTTCCCGCAATGGGCTCGTAGATCGTCGGGCGTGATCTCCGTCAGGAGACGATTGCGCCATGCCGGCAGAAGTTCTCGCTCGAAGATGGAGCGCGTGCTGTCAGCCAGAGCGCCGGTGAGCCCATATTACTGACACGCTCTTATCCGGAAATAGAAAATAGCAGACTGCCACCAATATATGCTGGGCATTAGCAAACGGGCGCGTCGATCATCTGTTATTCCCCAATGACCGTGCACTCCGTATCCGTGAAAGCCCGCACCGCTCGATCGGGCACTGACCGGCGACGCACCTTGTCGCCGTCAAACCTCCAGGTTGGCTGACACGGCAACACGCGCTAAACGTTGGATGTCGAGACTTGGCGTTGTTTCGACCGCGATGACAAGTCACGAGGTATATATGTTCGATCTCAACGGCAAATCAGCTCTCGTCACCGGCGGTGGCCGTGGACTTGGCTTTGAGATGGCAAAGGCACTTGCCAAGGCGGGCGCGTCGGTGGCGATCAATGGCCGCAATCGCTCGGCATTGGAGGCGGCACGCGATCGGGCCGCGAGTGAAGGCATCACGCTTGAGACCGCGCCCGGCGACGTGGCGGCAGATGTAGACGAGATACTGGCCGCGGCGACAGGCAGTACCGGAAGGCTGGATATTCTGATCCACGCCGTCGGTGAGCGCGACCGCCGTGGTACGCACGAGATGGATGCTGCCGGCTTTGCGGCCCTCATCAACACCGATCTCACTGCTGCTTACGGGATGGCGAAGGCAGCGCTGCCTTATCTTCGACAATCGGACGCCGGACGGCTGATCTTCGTTACCTCAATTGCGGCCTTTGCAGCCCGCGCCGGCGACCCCGCCTATACCGCGGCAAAGGGCGGACTTGGCGCATTGACGCGATCGCTTGCCGTGGAACTCGGCTCTGACAGCCTGACCGTTAACGCCATCGCGCCCGGCTGGTTTGCAACGGAAACCAATGCCGCGCTGGCCGCCGATCCCGTTTTGCAGCAATTCGTCGATGTCCGCATCCCATTGAAGCGCTGGGGCCGGCCGGAAGAAATCGCACCTGCCGCCGTGTTCCTCGCGTCACCAGCCTCGAGCTTCGTCAACGGTATCACCTTGACGGTCGATGGCGGCATGACGGTTCAAATGTAAGCCGCGGCACTCGAAGCAACTGTCAGCGCGCAGAAACCGCTTTTGAAAGTCCGTCGGCAAGAAGGCTCGCAAGCGTGGTCGCGGGCTTTTCGGCGCCGGCTTTGAGACGCAGGCTGAACTCGGCATCGGGCAAGGCCGGCAGCGCCAACCTTTCGGGCGCAATCGCCACACCCTCGCCGACGAAGCGTTCGGTTCGCGCCGTCAGCGCGATGCTAGCGCGAACCGCGGCACGAAGCCCGGAGAGGCTCGGGCTTGTCGCTGCTATCCGATAGGGCCGGCCACTTCCCTCAAGCGCATCGACGGCGGCTGAGCGGAAACCGCAGGGCGGATCGAGCACGGCAAGCGGCAATTGCTCGTCGTCAGGCAGGACGTCCGGCGACACTGATAGCCAGACCATCGGTTCGCGCAACACTGCGACTTCGTCGCTCGCCGCGCTTTGCCGCATGACGATCATCACGTCCACAGCGCCCTGATCATATTGGGCCACGAGCTCTTTCGAACGGCCGACCCGCAGATCCAGCTGTACCCGCGGATGCGCGCGCGCAAACTGTTGCAGCAGCGTCGGCAACGTGCTGTCGGCAAAATCCTGTGTGCAGCCGAGCGACACGCGCCCGTCGGTACGTGCCCCCTTGAGGCTGAGCCACGCGTCACGGTGAGCGTCGAGGATCTTGCGGGCGTGGACCACGACATCTTCACCGGCTGGCGTCAGCACCCGGCCGCGCCCGGATGGTGCCAGCAACGCCTCGCCGATCAGAGCCTCCAGCCGCTGCATCTGAGCGGTGACCGCCGAAGGGGTTCGACCGACGACCGTTGCGGCATGCGCCAGCGAGCCGCTTTCGGCAAAGGCCAAGAATGTACGCAACAGGTCAGGATCAAGCGTCTGCATAACTTCACAATAATCGAACTATTAGTCAAAAACAATTCGATTTAATTACACCAATGGAAATGCGAGATTGGCTTCAACACCAACCGACACTTGAAAGAGCCAATCATGCCTATCATCAATGTCACCGTCACCGGCAAGGCCGACCCTGCCCTGTCCCAGCGCATCGCCACCCTCGTCAGCGAGTTGACGGCCACGCATTTGCGCAAGGATCCGACGATAACGGCCATCGTCGTCAACTATGCCGATCCGCTTCACTGGTTCGCCGGCGGCCGCTCGCTTGCAGAACAGGGCACCAACAGCTTCTGGCTTGATATCAAGGTTGTGGACGGCACCAACACCAAGCAGGAGATGGCAAGCTACCTTCAAGCGGTCTTCGCCGGTTTTCAGCAGTTGCTCGGCAACGTGCATCCGGAAAGCTATATCCTCGTGCACGAAGTCTCGGCTGCCGCCTATGGTTTCGAAGGCAAGACGCAGGAGTTTCGCTACATCAGCAACCAGCTCAAAGCGGCAGTTTAGCCGCCACGTCTGGGATGGCCAAAAGTATACGGCGTCGGCTCGCATCGACGCCGTATGCCTGTTTCGCCCGGTCAGCCGGGCTTTGCTTCCTCATTGCCGCGCAGCAGATGAATGAGCGCGGAAAAGTCTTCGCCACCATGGCCGAGTTTCTCGAACATGGAATAAAGCTGCGCTGCCTGGGCGCCCATCGGCGTCGAGGCGCCGCTTGTGCTGGCGGCCTGCTGCGACAGCTTCAGATCCTTCAGCATCAGGCTTGCTGCAAAACCGGGCTTATAGTCGTTGTTGGCAGGTGATGTCGGCACCGGCCCTGGTACCGGGCAATAGGTCGTCAGAGACCAGCATTGACCGGACGACGTCGACGCAACATCGAACAATGCCTGATGCGACAGACCGAGGCGCTCGGCGAGCACAAAGGCCTCGCAGACGCCGGCCATGGAAATGCCAAGGATCATGTTATTGCAGATCTTTGCCGCCTGGCCCGCACCGACGTCACCGCAATGAACGATCTTCTTGCCCATGGCGTCGAGCAGCGGCTTGCCGCGGGAAAAGGCATCATCCGTACCGCCGACCATGAAGGTGAGCGAGCCGGCGGCGGCCCCGCCGGTGCCACCCGAAACGGGCGCGTCCAGCGACAGGCATCCGGCCTTGTCGGCAAGCGCATGCGCCTTGCGGGCGCTGTCGACGTCGATGGTCGAACTATCGATCAGCAAAGTGCCGGGGTCGACGAAGCCGAGCAGTTCATCCCAGACATAGAGCACATGCGCGCCAGCCGGCAGCATGGTGATGACGCATTCCGCCTCGCGCACCGCATGCGTGATCGAACCTGCAACCGAAACACCCGTCTTTGCCGCAGCGTTGCGCGATGCCTCCGACAGATCGAAGCCGGTCACCGCGTGGCCGGCCTTCACCAGATTGGCGGCCATTGGGCCGCCCATGTTGCCAAGCCCGATAAAGGCGATCTTCGTCATCTTCACTCCTCCTGAATTGCAATTCGACCGACGCCAACCGGAGCGACTGGCTCCCTCAGGCGACAAACAATGGCAGGTGATCTCGGTTCGTAAATTGCGCGCGCTTCTCTTCCGTCACATCGGAAAGGCCCACCGACCATCTCGGGTTGCGGTCCTTGTCGATGACGGCGGCACGTACGCCCTCATAGAAATCGGGATTGGAAAGCATGCCGAGCGTGGCCGAGTATTCCCGCTCGAGGCATTCATTGAGCGAGGCGCTCTTGCGTCCGGCACGCAGGAGATCGAGCGTTAGTGCCATGCTCAGCGCCGAACGCGAGCGAAGCAGCGCCAGCGTTTCCCTGCCGAAGTCACTGTCTTCCGCCTCGAGCGCGGCAAGGATCTCCTCGACCGTATCGAAGGCGAAGCACCGGTCGATTGCCTTGAGATGCGCCGCGAGCGGCGATGGCGGAACCTCATCGGCCACCCCTTGAATTGCGGCATCGACATCCGCGGCCTTGGCTGAAGGCGGCAGCGCGGCAAGGGTCGAGAACAGCTCATCGAGCTTGGCGGTCGGCACATAATGGTCGGCAAGGCGCGCATGGATTGCATCAGTGGCGCCGATGTCGCGGCCGGTAAGCCCGAGATAGGTGCCGAATTCGCCGGGCGCGTGAGGCAGCAGCCAGGTGGCGCCGACATCCGGGAAATAGCCGATGCCGGTTTCCGGCATGGCAAGCCGGGTGCGCTCGGTGACGACACGGTGGCTGCCATGTGCCGAGATGCCGACACCGCCGCCCATGACGATACCATCCATGATGGCGACGTAGGGCTTCGGGTAAGCGGAAATCCGGCTGTTGACGACGAATTCCTCGCGCCAGAACTGCGCACCTTCGGCCGGCCGCTCGCGCCCGCTCTCATAGATCATACGGATGTCGCCGCCGGCGCAAAGCCCGCGCTCGCCTTCACCCGTCACCATCACAGCCGCGACAGAAGGATCGCTCTCGAACTCGGTCAGCGCTTCGGCGATCAACCGGATCATCGGAACGTTGAGGCTGTTCAACGCCTTCATGCGATTGAGCCGGATGCGGCCGATTGCGCCCTGGCGTTCGACGATGACTTCCGGTGCTACCGCCTGCATTTCCATGAAAAGCCCTTCCTATTTCCGGCCGAAGATCGAGCGCGCCACGATAAGCCGCATGATCTCGTTGGTACCCTCGAGTATCTGGTGCACTCTCAGGTCCCTGACAATCTTCTCGACGCCGTAGTCGGCGAGATAGCCATAGCCGCCATGGAGCTGCAGCGCGTCGTTGGCGACGGCAAAGCAGCGATCGGTGACGAAGCGTTTGGCCATGGCGCAAAGTTTCGTGGCCTCGGGGTCACCAGCATCAAGTGCCGAGGCGCGCGCCAGAGGAAGGTGCGGGCGATCTCGAGATCGGTTGCCATATCGGCGAGGCGAAACTGCAGTGCCTGGAACTCGCCGATCGCCTTGCCGAAGGCGCGACGTTCCTGGACATAGGCCAGTGCCCGGTCGAAGGCGGCCTGCGCACCGCCGAGCGAGGCTGCGGCAATGTTCAGCCGGCCGCCGTCGAGCCCGCCCATGGCGATCTTGAAGCCGTCACCCTCGGCACCGAGGCGGTTTTCAGCGGGGATCCGCACCCCGTCGAGCATCACGGCGCGGGTGGGCTGCACATGCCACCCCATCTTCTTCTCGTTCGCGCCGAAGGTGAGGCCGGCCGCATCCTTTTCCACCACGAAGGTGGAGATGCCCTTCGGCCCGTCCTCGCCGGTTCTCGCCATGATCACATAGAGGCCGGACACACCGGCACCGGAGATGAACTGCTTCTGGCCGGTCAGCACGTAGCTGTCACCGTCCTTGACAGCCTTGGTCTTGAGTGCTGCCGCATCCGAACCGGATCCCGGCTCGGTAAGGCAGTAGCTCGCCAGCGTCTCCATGGTCAGCAGCTTCGGCAGCAACCGATGGCGCTGCTCGTCGGTGCCATAGCGGTCGATCATGCCGGCGCACATGTTGTGAATGGAAACAAAGGAGGCAACCGCCGGGCAGCCGGTTGCCAGTGCCTCAATGATGATGGCGGCGTCGAGCCGTGTCAGGCCGGTGCCGCCGACATCGTCGCTGATATAGATGCCTGCCATGCCGAGGGCGGCTGCGGCCTGCAGCTTATCGACCGGGAAATGCTTTTCCTGGTCCCACTCAATGGCGTTAGGCGCCAATTCGTCGCGAGCGAAGTCAAGCGCCATCTGGCGGATGGCTTCCTGTTCCTCTGACAGGTGAAAATCCATATGCATGTCCTCCCTGACCGCATATTGAACGATTGGGGCTAGTTACACCAAATTCCGTACAGGCACAGGTGCAACTTCTCACAGGTTCTGTTCAAAAACGAACAGAACCCTGCCAAGTCCATTAGCTTTCACTCAGACGATACGGCAGAGCGCCGCGCAAGTCATGGTCGACGATCAGTCTTCGCTTCAATGGTGGTACGGCGCGGCTGGCGCATTTCGTGCGCTCGCAGATCCGGCAGGATATGCCGATAGGATCGAACGCCGCGCGGTTGCCGAGATCGAGATCGTCGGCATAGACGAAGGCGTCAGCATAGGAGATCTCGCAACCGAGCGCCAAGGCGTAACGCGGCTGTGCGGCGCGGAAGCCGCCACCACCCTTGGTGATCTGCGTTGCAAGGCAAAGATAGCGCACACCATCAGGCGTCTCAGCGAGCTGACGAATGATGCGGCCGGGCGTTTCGAACGCCTGATGCACGTTCCAGAGCGGACATGCCGCACCGAAACGGGCAAACTGCAGCTTGGCCGCACTATGGCGCTTGGTGATGTTGCCGGCCCGATCAATACGGGCAAAGAAGATCGGCACGCCCTTCTGGCCCGGACGCTGCAGCGTCGACAGCCGATGACAGACCTGCTCGAGCGACGCACCAAAACGCGCCGCCAGCAGCTCGACGTCGTGCCGGAGCTCGCGCGCCGCCTTGTGAAAGGCCTGGTAAGGCAGGATCAGCGCACCGGCGAAATAGTTTTGCAGCCCAATGCGACAGATCTCGTAGGCTTCCTCCGTGCGGAAACCGGCGCCGCCGGCCACCCGGTCGATCTCTTCTCGGGCGTGCAACTGAGCGATCTGCAGTGCAATCTGGAAATCGCGTGTCGCGGCCGGGGCATAGGGGTTCAGCGTCAACAGACGGGCACGCGGATCGTAGCGCCGGATCGCCTCGTCGCCGGCCGCACCCCGCAAGACACGCACGCCGTGGCGCTGCTCGAGATAGGCGGCCAATGCTGCATGGTTGTCGCCTTCACCGAGCCCGAGTTCGCCTGCGAGTCGCTCGGCGAGAACGTCGATGTCGTGGATATAGTTGTCGACGAAGTGGAAGAAGTCGCGAACTTCTTCATAGGGCGTCGTCTCCACCGAAGACCCGCCGCGGCCGATGGTATCGTCGATGCTGGCCAGTTGCTCGCTGTTGCGGCGATAGGCCTGGTGACAACTGATCAGCGCATGCGCTAGCCCCGGCGCATTCTGGGTGATCAGCTTCAATTCCTGCAGGCTCGGCGAATAGGTCTCGAACAGCGGATCGCTCAAGGCTTCCGACAGCGCCGAAAGCAACCTGTCACCCTCCCCGGTCGAAAGTTCGGCAATATCGATCTGAAACTTTTCGGCAAGTGCCAGAAGAACGGAAGCCGATACGGGCCGCTGGTTGTTCTCGATCTGATTGAGGTAGCTGGTGGAGATGCCGATGCGCTCGGCGAACTGCCCCTGCGTCGCCCGGTTTGCATCCCGAAGCTCCCTGACCTTGCGGCCGATATAGAGTTTGCCGATCGCCATGTTCACAACTTTGCAATTTACATTTCGCAATATTCTCTATTTCACATTTGCACATGAACGGGCGTTTTACCATCCGTCCTTCGAGGCTATTGCGAAGCGACAAACGCCTCTGCACAATCACGGAAAAACCGGGAGGGAATTATGCGCGCCATACTTGAACAGGTCGAAGCTCGCCGGGCGGAGGCAAGAGCCGGCGGCGGCCAGCGGCGCATCGACGCCCAGCACGGCAAAGGCAAGCTGACGGCACGCGAGCGCATCGAGGTTCTGCTCGATGAAGATTCCTTTGAAGAATACGACATGTACGTCACGCATCGCTGCGTCGACTTCGGCATGGACAGCCAGAAGGTCGCCGGCGACGGTGTCGTCACCGGCTGGGGAACGATCAATGGCCGGCAGGTCTATGTGTTCTCCCAGGACTTCACGGTGCTCGGCGGCTCGCTGTCGGAAACTCACGCGCAGAAGATCTGCAAGATCATGGATATGGCAGTCAGGAACGGCGCGCCGGTCATCGGCCTCAACGATTCAGGCGGTGCGCGCATCCAGGAAGGCGTCGCCTCACTTGCAGGTTATGCCGAGGTCTTTCGCCGCAATGCCGAGGCATCGGGCGTTATCCCGCAGATCTCGGTGATCATGGGCCCGTGCGCCGGCGGCGCCGTCTATTCGCCGGCGATGACCGACTTCATCTTCATGGTGCGTGACTCATCCTACATGTTCGTCACCGGCCCCGACGTGGTGAAGACCGTCACCAACGAAATCGTCACCTCCGAAGAGCTTGGCGGCGCCGGCACGCACACGAAAAAATCCTCCGTCGCCGACGCGGCCTACGAAAACGACATCGAGACGCTTGAGCATGTGCGCCTGCTCTTCGATTTCCTGCCGCTCAACAATCGCGAGAAGCCACCGGTCCGGCCATTCCACGATGATCCGTCGCGGCTGGAACGCAGGCTCGACAGCCTCATCCCCGATAGCGCTGCCAAGCCCTACGATATGAAGGAACTCATCCTTGCGCTTGCCGACGAGGGTGATTTCTTCGAGTTGCAGCAGAGTTTCGCCCGCAACATCATTACTGGCTTCATCCGCATGGAAGGCCAGACCGTCGGCGTCGTCGCAAACCAGCCGATGGTCCTTGCCGGCTGCCTCGATATCGATAGTTCGCGCAAGGCCGCCCGGTTCGTCCGTTTCTGCGACGCCTTCTCGATCCCGATCCTGACCCTCGTCGACGTGCCGGGCTTTCTGCCGGGCACCGCCCAGGAATATGGCGGCGTCATCAAACATGGCGCCAAGCTGCTTTTCGCCTACAGTCAGGCAACCGTACCGATGGTGACACTGATCACGCGCAAGGCCTATGGCGGCGCCTATGACGTCATGGCCTCCAAGCATATCGGCGCCGACGTCAACTATGCCTGGCCGACCGCCGAGATCGCGGTGATGGGCGCCAAGGGCGCGACCGAAATCCTCTACCGCTCCGAACTCGGCGACGCCGAGAAGATCGCGGCGCGTACGAAGGAATACGAAGAGCGCTTCGCCAATCCGTTTGTCGCCGCAGAACGTGGTTTCATCGATGAAGTGATCATGCCGCACTCTTCGCGCCGCCGCATCGCGCGCGCCTTTGCCTCGCTTCGCAACAAGCAGGTCGATGTCCGCTGGCGCAAGCATGACACGATCCCGTTGTGATGGAGGCAATCATGGAGCCGGAACGCGAACGCATCATGACACCGGAAGAGGCCCGCCGCGACCATCGCGAGATGCTGCGCTACCTGGCCGTCAACGCGCTCTATGGCCTTGCGACCGGCGCGACCGTCGCTGGCGTGCTGATCTGGCTCAACATCGGCGCGGTCGGCACCCATATCGCCCGCTCCAGCAGCCCCATCCTCGCCACGGCCATGGTCGTCGTGCCGTTTGCGCTGCTCTTTGGCGGCGCCGTTGCGGCATCATCGATCGCACTTCTGCCCTATCGGCGCAAATTCAAACGCTGACGCGACACCACGGATTTGAAAGAGAAACGCATGTTCAAGAAGATCCTCATCGCCAACCGTGGCGAAATCGCCTGCCGCGTCATCAGAACAGCGAAGAATCTCGGCATCGCCACCGTTGCCGTCTATTCCGACGCCGACCGCGATGCCATGCACGTGCGCATGGCGGATGAGGCCGTTCATATCGGGCCCTCGCCCTCGGCGCAGTCCTATATCGTCATCGACAAGATCATCGAGGCGATCCGCAAGACCGGCGCCGATGCGGTTCATCCCGGCTACGGCTTCCTGTCGGAAAATGCTGCGTTTGCCGAAGCGCTCGAAAAGGAAGGCGTTGCCTTCATCGGCCCGCCGGTTGGCGCAATCCAGGCGATGGGCGACAAGATCACCTCGAAGAAGCTTGCGGCCGAGGCCGGTGTCTCCACCGTGCCCGGCCACATGGGCCTGATTGCGGATGCCGACGAGGCCGTGAAAATTTCCGGATCAATCGGCTATCCTGTGATGATCAAGGCGTCGGCCGGCGGCGGCGGCAAGGGCATGCGCATCGCCTGGAACGACCAGGAGGCCCGCGAAGGCTTCCAGTCCTCCAAGAACGAGGCGAAGAACTCGTTCGGCGACGACCGGATCTTCATCGAAAAATTCGTGACCGAACCGCGCCATATCGAAATCCAGGTGCTCGGCGACAAGCACGGCAACACGCTCTATCTCGGCGAGCGCGAATGCTCGATCCAGCGCCGCAACCAGAAGGTCATCGAGGAGGCCCCCTCGCCGTTCCTGGATGCCGCCACCCGCAAGGCCATGGGCGAACAGGCCGTGGCACTGTCAAAGGCCGTCGGCTACCATTCGGCCGGCACGGTCGAGTTCATCGTCGATGGCAATCGCAACTTCTATTTCCTCGAGATGAACACCCGCCTGCAGGTGGAACACCCGGTCACCGAACTCGTGACCGGCCTTGATCTTGTCGAGCAGATGATCCGCGTTGCGGCCGGCGAGAAGCTCACCTTCGGCCAGGCGGACGTGAAGCTCAACGGCTGGGCGATCGAAAGCCGTCTCTACGCCGAAGACCCCTATCGCAACTTCCTGCCCTCGATCGGCAGGCTGACGCGCTATCGCCCGCCTGTGGAAGGTGCAAACGACGACGGCACGGTGATCCGCAACGACACCGGCGTCTTCGAGGGCGGTGAAATCTCGATGTATTATGATCCGATGATCGCCAAGCTCTGCACCTGGGGACCGGACCGCCAGATGGCCGTCGAGGCCATGGCGGAAGCACTGGACCAGTTCGAGGTCGAAGGCATCGGTCACAACCTGCCGTTCCTCTCCGCCGTGATGCAGCAGCAGCGCTTCCGCGACGGCCGCCTGACGACCGCCTATATCGCCGAGGAATTCGCCGACGGTTTCCATGGCGTGACGCCGGATGAAGCGTCGGCGCGCAAGCTGGCGGCGATCGCCGTCTCGATCAACCAGGTCCTGCAGGAACGCGCCAGCCAGATTTCCGGCACCATCGGCAATCATCGTCGCATCGTCGGCTACGATTGGGTGGTCAATCTTGCCGACATGGACTTTGCGTTGACGTCAGGCGCTTCGGCCGACGGCGCCTATGTCCGCTTTGAAGACGGCACCTCCGCCTCGATTGCCGGCGACTGGACGCCGGGCCGCACGCTCGCCACCTTCAACATCGACAATCAGCCGATGAGCGTAAAGGTGGAACTGACGGGTACGGCGATCAGGCTGCGCTGGCGTGGCATCGACGTGATTGCCCGGGTCAGGAGCCCGCGCGTCGCCGAGCTTGCCAAACTCATGCCGAAGAAGCTGCCGCCTGACACCTCCAGGATGCTGCTCTGCCCGATGCCCGGCGTCATCACCTCGGTCTCGGTCAAGGCCGGCGATACCGTGGAAGCGGGCCAGTCGCTGGCAATTGTCGAGGCGATGAAGATGGAGAACATCCTGCGCGCCGAGAAGCGCGCGACCGTCAAGCGCGTGGCCGTTACCGCCGGCGCAAGCCTCGCGGTCGACGAATTGATCATGGAATTCGAATGATGGTTGCCAAGCAATCAAGTCCTCACCCTCATTCCTGTGCTTGTCGCAGGAATCCAGCAGCGCCGCGTGCGCGGTGCACGAGATCATTTCTTCACGCGAAGAACTTCGCGTGACTGGATCCCTGTGACAGGCACTGGGATGAGGTCCGAAAGGTGCCCTTTGGGCCAAGGAGTTACCGATGAGCGATAAGACCGTGAAAGATTGGGAAAACCTCGCCGAGCGCGAACTCAAGACGGCGCCGGAAAATCTTACCTGGCAGACGCCGGAAGGCATCGCCGTCAAGCCGCTCTACACGGCTGACGATCTCGACGGCATCGGCCACCTTGGTTCCCTACCGGGCTTCGCGCCTTTCCTGCGCGGCCCGCGCGCGACAATGTATGCCGGCCGGCCCTGGACGATCCGGCAATATGCGGGATTCTCGACGGCAGAAGCCTCGAACGCCTTTTATCGCAAGAACCTCGCTGCCGGCCAGAAGGGCCTTTCTGTCGCCTTCGACCTTGCCACCCACCGCGGTTACGACAGCGATCACCCGCGCGTCGAGGGCGATGTCGGCAAGGCGGGTGTGGCGATCGACAGCGTCGAGGACATGAAGATCCTGTTCGATGGCATTCCGCTGGAGGAAATGTCGGTGTCGATGACCATGAACGGTGCTGTGATCCCGATCCTCGCCTCCTTCATCGTCGCCGGCGAGGAACAGGGCGTTTCACGCGACAAGCTGTCGGGGACCATCCAGAACGACATCCTCAAGGAGTTCATGGTCCGCAACACCTATATCTACCCGCCGGAACCCTCGATGCGCATCGTTGCCGATATCATCGAGTATACGGCAAAGGAGATGCCGAAGTTCAACTCGATCTCGATCTCGGGCTATCACATGCAGGAGGCGGGCGCGACGCTGGTGCAGGAGCTCGCCTTCACGCTCGCCGATGGCCGCGAATACGTGCGCGCCGCCCTTGCCAAGGGCCTGAACGTCGACGAGTTCGCCGGTCGCCTCTCCTTCTTCTTCGCCATCGGCATGAACTTCTTCATGGAGGCCGCCAAGCTTCGCGCAGCACGGCTGCTGTGGACGCGGATCATGACGGAGTTCGAGCCGAAGAAGCCGTCGTCACTGATGCTGCGCACCCATTGCCAGACATCGGGCGTTTCGCTGCAGGAGCAGGATCCGTACAACAACATCATCCGCACCGCCTTCGAGGCGATGTCGGCAGCCCTTGGCGGCACCCAGTCGCTGCACACCAATTCCTTCGACGAGGCGATTGCGCTGCCGACAGAGTTTTCGGCGCGCATCGCCCGCAATACCCAGCTGATCCTGCAACATGAGACGGGCGTCACCAAGGTCGTCGATCCGCTGGCGGGCTCCTATTACGTCGAGAGCCTCACCAACGAGCTGGCGGAAAAAGCCTGGGCGCTGATCGAAAAGATCGAGGCGATGGGCGGCATGACCGAGGCGGTCAATGCCGGACTGCCGAAACGGCTGATTGAAGAGGCGGCCACCCGCCGGCAGGCGGCGGTCGACAAGGGCGAAGAAGTGATCGTCGGCGTCAACAAATACCGTCTCGACAACGAAGAGCCGATCGACATCCTGGAGATCGACAATACCGCCGTGCGTGCCGCCCAGATCCGCCGGATCGAGGAAACCAAGCGTCGGCGCAACTCGCAGGATGTGGCAAAGACACTGGCCACTATTACCGAATTTGCCCGCACCGGCGACGGCAATCTGTTGACCGCCGCGGTCGAGGCGGCCCGTGCCCGGGCAACCGTCGGCGAGATATCCGACGCGATGCGCGCGGCGTTCGGCGACCATGCCGCAACACCCAAGGTGGTCAGCAAGATCTATGGCAAGGCCTATGAGGGTGAGCCTGAACTTGCCGTGCTCACCGAACGGCTGGGCGAGGTCTCGGACAAGCTCGGCCGCAAGCCGAAGATCATGGTGGCAAAGCTCGGCCAAGATGGCCACGACCGGGGGGCCAAGGTGATCGCTTCGGCCTTTGGCGATATCGGCTTCGACGTTCTGGCCGGCCCGCTGTTCCAGACCCCCGAAGAGGCGGCCGACATGGCGCTTGCCAGCAAGGTCAACGTCATCGGCGTGTCATCGCTTGCCGCCGGCCACAAGACCCTGATGCCGCAGCTTGCCGATGCGCTGAAAAAGCGCGGCGGCGAGGATATCATCGTCATCTGCGGCGGCGTCATCCCGCGGCAGGATTACGAGTATCTGATGGACAATGGCGTGTCCGCCGTCTTCGGCCCCGGCACCAATGTGCTCGATGCCGCCCGCGCGGTGCTCGACCTGATCGAGGGTAAGCGGCGGAACATTTGATACCGCGATGGCCGCGAACGAAGCTGCGATGGCATTGCTCGTTTTGCCTCGACGGTTGTCGTTACGCCCGGCCTTGGACATCCAGCCTGAGATCTAGACCTTGATAAGGCGCAGCATTAATAGACGGAGTAGTCGAGCAGGACGTGAATAATATCATTCCCGGCTTTTCGCGCCGCAGAGAGGAAATGATTTTGAGACTGACTCATCTAGAACGGCTTGAGGCTGAATCCATACACATCTTCAGGGAAGTCGCTGCCAGCTTCACCAAGCCGGTTATCTTGTATTCGATCGGAAAGGATTCCTCGGTTCTGTTACGGTTGGCAATGAAGGCATTCCATCCGGCCCCTTTGCCATTCCCATTGCTGCATGTAGATACAATGTGGAAATTCCATGAGATGATCGAATTCCGTGACCGTATCGCCAAGGAATTGGACCTAAACCTCTTGGTCCACATTAATCCAGACGGTATCACGCAAAAAATCAATCCGTTCACCGATGGCTCAAGCCGCCATACGCATGTGATGAAAACGTTGGCTTTGCGTCAGGCTCTCGACAAACACCGTTTTGACGCCGTTTTCGGAGGCGCCAGGCGTGATGAAGAAAAGTCGCGGGCAAAGGAACGCGTCTTTTCCTTTCGCAACAGTCAACATGCGTGGGATCCGCAGAACCAGCGCCCCGAATTGTGGAAGGTTTACAACACGCGGATTGCGCCAGCAGAATCAATCCGTGTCTTTCCTCTGTCAAATTGGACAGAACTCGACATTTGGCAATATATTCTAAAAGAGAATATCCCTTTGGTGCCGCTCTATTTCGCAAAACCGCGCTCCGTCGTCAAACGAGACGGCATGTGGATTTTGGTAGATGATCAACGCATGCCCGTCGGCGCCGAAGACGTCATTGAGGAAAGGACTGTCCGTTTCCGTACGCTTGGATGCTACCCGTTGACAGGCGCGATTGAGTCGACTGCCGAAACGGTCGAAGAAATAATCGCCGAGATGCTGGTTTCCCGAACCTCTGAGCGTCAAGGGCGCATTATCGACAAGGATCAGGCCGGTTCGATGGAGAAGAAGAAAAAAGATGGATATTTTTAATGGAATCGGGCCCAGTAAACAGAGCAAATTTTACGAGTTCATCCTCAACCAAGACGAGAAATCCCTTTTAAGATTTCTCACCTGCGGCTCGGTTGATGATGGCAAGTCCACTTTGGTAGGTCGGCTTCTATACGAGACGAAGCAGATTTTCGAGGATCAACTCGCGGCACTGAAAAATGAAAACGCTAGGTATGGCACAACCGGCGAAGACCTCGATATGGCACTGCTGGTTGACGGGTTGGAAGCCGAGCGCGAGCAAGGCATCACAATAGATGTCGCCTATCGCTATTTTTCCACGAGCAAGCGCAAATTTATCGTGGCAGACACTCCGGGCCATGAAGAATACACCCGCAATATGGCGACAGGAGCCTCGACTGCGGATCTTGGCATCCTACTTGTAGACGCACGTCGAGGGATTTTAACGCAAACTCTCAGACATTCCTGCATTGCATCGATGCTCGGGGTTAAGCATGTTATCCTTGCCGTCAACAAAATGGATCTGGTCGATTTCGATCAGGATATATTTGACAGAATTTCCGAAAGTTACGAATCGTTTTGCAAAGATCTCGATTTTGCCACGATAAAATCAATCCCTCTTTCCGCACGCTTTGGCGATAACGTAACCCTACGTTCAGAACGGATGCCATGGTACCTCGGTCCCACGCTTCTTGAGCGGTTGGAAACCATTCCCATTGACCATGATGGTCTTGAACGCCCATTTAGGTTTCCAGTTCAGTATATCTGCAGACCAAACATGGAATTCCGGGGTGTTGCGGGACAGATCGCGTCAGGAAGCATTCGCGTCGGAGATCTCGTAAGAGTCGCAAAATCCGGGAGTTTGTCTAGCGTGAAGGAGATTGTGACAATGGACGGCTATCTCGCGGAAGCGCGTGAGGGGCAAGCCGTTACTCTCGTTCTCACCGAACAGGTCGATGTCTCACGGGGCAACATTCTCTCCCCACCCGATGACTACCCAAGCGTCTCCGATCAATTTCAGGCTCAGGTGATATGGTTTGACCACACACCCCTCCTTCCCGGAAGGAATTATATTCTCAAGACGGAATGCGACAATACCACGGCCAATGTCAGCAGCCTAAAATATAGTATAGACATACCAAGTCTCGTTAAATCTGCGGCCTCATCTCTCAGGATGAATGAATTCGGCGTCTGCAACTTTTCGCTGCATTTGCCCATAGCTTTTGACAGCTACCGGGACAATCGGGCTACCGGTGGCTTTATCCTCATCGATCCGTTTTCTAACAAGACGGTCGGCGCGGGAATGATCGACTTCCCCCTGAGGCGCGCTGAAAATATCCATTGGCAGGCATTGGAGGTGAGCAAGCGCTCCAGATCCGAACTCCTGGGGCAAAAACCTGCTGTTCTCTGGCTCACGGGTCTTTCGGGGTCGGGCAAATCCACTATTGCCAATCATCTCGAGAAACTGCTGCATGCCAATGGTCGGCACACAATTCTACTCGATGGGGACAACTTGCGTCATGGCCTGAACCGCGACCTAGGCTTCACGGAGGCTGATCGCGTCGAGAATATCCGCCGAGTGGCAGAAGTTGCAAAATTGATGGCAGACGCCGGGCTGATTGTCATCGTGGCATTCATTTCTCCGTTCAGGTCCGAGCGTCAACTGGCGCGCGACCTGATGGAACCTGGCGAATTCATCGAGATTTTCGTTGACACGCCACTGGAAGAATGTGTCCGCCGAGATCCCAAAGGCCTCTACAAAAAGGCTTTCTCGGGTCAAATTCGCAATTTTACGGGCATAGATTCTCCCTATGAACCACCAGAAAATCCGGAGTTTCATGTAAATACGCTCGGCGTCAATGCGGTGGAAATTGCCGTTAATATCCAATGCTATCTGGAGCAGGTCTGACCCAGGTCCCACTGTCTCCACAAAATTTTAGCTAGCGTTGAATTCGCTTCAACGGTGTTGGTTGCGGTTATGTGGGTGATAGCGGCGGGCTGCGCTGCGTTACCATTGCGGCTGGGCCGCCCCGGAAGATAGCACCCAAGACCGCGTCCCCGTGAGCGGCGATCGAACTGGAAATTGGCCAAGCAACGATCAGAATTACGGCTGGCATCGATGTAGCGCCGATCGCAGCGGTCATCCAAGCGCTGAGGCCAATGCGTGATCGGGCCGTCGAGTGCCCTCCGGCTGATGATTGCCACCAGGTCGGTCGACTTCCCGAAGGGGGTGGAAGGGCTGGCTACGCTGGTAAAGGCGGAAATGGGAGGCTCCATTCTGCGGCAAGGTCTATGTCTTCCGTACAAAGCGGACCGACCGGATCAAGCTGATCTTTTGGGATCGCACCGGCATGTGCTTCGTCGCCAACGATCTGCATTCATACTGCATCTCTCTTTCGCATTCAGTTGAAGGTTTTGGCTTGGCTGGCATTTTACTGACGCGCGGCGACGCGATCGACGAGCTGGTTCCATCGACTGCATTGCTTTTGCGGTAAATCTGTCTTCGGAAGCTCGTACAGGTAGTAGTGTCCGTTGTAGGCATGGCTGGTGACGAGGCCATGTTCAGCCCATCTGGCGAGGGTATGTTCATGGATATTGAGGTGTGCAGCCGCCTCCTTCTTTGTCAACATCCCACGATCCCGGAGCCGGTCATAGCGTGATCTCAGCTTGTATTCGCGAACAAGATAGGTGACGCGTTTGGTTGTGAAGCGGGCGTTGCGCTGGTCACGGCGCGTCACCGAGCCCGGACGGTATCCCTGATCGTTGAGAATGTCGGCGATCTCGGAAAAAATATGATCGTCGAGGAGTTTATCGATCAGTGCAATGATGTCGGGGTTCGTCTTGACCTGCTGGCTGGGCGATTTTGGGCTGATGGTGACGAGTGTCTGGGTTTTGCCGCCTTTGAAGCGAATATGAGCCTTGGTTGTGCCTCTCTTCGGTAGTTTGAGGAGGGTGACGTCCTCAATGATGTGGGCAAGCAAGCGCTTTCGTTCGCGGTTCGGGGTCTCTGGGTTGGTCCAGAGTTTTTTGAAGTCCGCCGTCATTGCGACCAACCGCTCGTGGACGGCCTTATCGAGGATGAATTGATCGTGCTCCCGGCCGCGCTCGCGCTCTTCGCGGGCATTAGCCAAGATGCGGAGCTTCTCGTTCCATTCGCCTTCGAGCGTGTCGGCGACGAGGCGGTTATTGGGATCGACGAGCATGAAACGGCGCTGGGCGAGATCGGCCTCCGTTTGCGCGCGCTCGATTGCGCGACAGCGCAGCCGGTCCGCCTCTTCATGTCGCGCTTCGATCTCTTTGCGGACTTCAATCGCCAGTTCGATGGCTGCCGGCGTCATCTGCTCGGCGATCAGCATGCCGATGGCTTCGTCAACAGGAGGTGCAGCGATCGCCTGGCATAGGGGTTCACCGCGATTGGTACGGGCGCGATCACAAACGTACCAGGCTTCCTGCCGACCACGTCGGGCAGCGTAGCGCATGTGAAAATGCCTGCCGCATTGCCCACACACGGCGCGCCCCTGCAGCAGCGCCGGGCCTTCCCGCGGCGGTGATGCGACCGCCGCGTTCCATTTATGGCAGATGTTTGACTTCAGAATCCTCAGGTTCTCCTGATGCTGCTCCCAACTGATGTAGCCGGGATGGGCATCTGGAATACATGCCGTCCAATCATCATTATCTTGTTCACGCACAATCCTCTTGCCATCAATGGTGCGTCGATAGCGGCGGCGGCCATAGGCATAGGCTCCGGCGTAACGTGGATTGTGCAGCACACGCATCGCCGTCGAAGGCGTCAGTGGCCGAAAAACCGTCTGGCTGTCGTGCAGGCGTGAGGGAAAGAGAATGCCTTCCTGACGAAAGGCCTTGACGGTCTGGGAGGCGGATCCAACGCGAGAGAACGTCTCGAAGAAATGGACGATCGTCTCTCTGACTTGCATGTCTGGTTCAAGTGCCACATTGCCGGAGTGGTCATAGACCAGCCCGGTTGGCAGGGGGCAGCGGAACTCGCCGCGCCGCGCATTGTTGAGGATGCCGCCGCGCAGCCTTGCCTTGATCACATGCAGTTCGGCTTCACTCATCGTTCCCTTCAGGCCCAGCAAGAGGCGGTCGTTGAAACTTGCCGGATCGTAGACGCCGTCCTCGTCGAGGATCAGGGTGTCGGCAAGGGCGCAGATCTCCAGCAAACGCTGCCAGTCGGCATTGTTGCGCGCCAGACGGGAGACCTCCAGGCCCATGACGATCCCGGCGTGTCCCATGCCGACATCACTGACCAGCCGCTGAAATCCCTCACGCCAGACCGCCGATGCGCCGGATTCACCTTGATCGTTATCGATGACGATAATCTGCTCCTCACGCCAACCAAGGGCGATAGCGCGCCCGCGAAGCGCATATTGCCGCATGGCGCTCTCGGTATTGTCGATGACTTGCCGCATCGAAGATTGGCGGATGTAGAGGTAGGCGCTGCGTTCGAGGTGATGAGGCTGGACTTTGAGATGTACATTCATCGTGATCTCCGATCGTTGATGCTCATGGCGATTGTCGCAAGGACGTGAACGACGGCGCTGTGTCCGCGGTGCAGCGGCCAAGCAATTGACGATGGGTAATTCTGCTCTCGCGGGGTGATTGCTGTTGCGGTCAGCGTCTGAGCCCATCCCCACATACCCCGGCGCAAAAAGAGCATCAGGCCGCTACGGGCCATAAGCGGCAGCGCTGCGCCGAGAGCAGCCTTGCGCAAGACCTCGTACTGGGACGCGATGGTCGACGGTAGGATCGGGCATGCCGCCGTCGCGGCAAGGTTTACCTGCCGCTTTTTTTTAGAACCCGCTCGATCGATCTGGGATGAAGCTCGATGTCGAGTTCCTGGCGGAGCAGCTTGGCAAGTTCCCGGGCGCGAACGGGTTCTCCTGGAGCGAGCTGGGCCTGCAGAAATGCCACGACCTTGTCGTCGATCTTGTGGGGGCCCGGCCCCGGCTTTGTCGGCACCAGTCCGGCAATGCCGGCCATATCGAAGTTCACCTTGGCCTGGTAGTAAGTCGGCCTGGAAACGCCATACTCGTCGGAGGCCTCCGTCACCGACACCTTGTCGATGGAGACGCGACGCAGCATCTCGTATTTGACCTGCACGGCGTCGTGCGGATCGAAGAACTCGCTGCCCCGAAACTTTGGATCGCGCACCTTCTCGGGGGTGGGATTGAACGTACCCTCTTCGATGAGGACATCCGTCTTTGCGCGCTTGCTGTCGTACTTCGCAGACATCGATGGCTCCGAGGACATGAAGCGACGTAATCGTAATGTTAATTATGACGCGTTTTGCCGTCTCGTCAAGGTAATCCTCATGGTTTAGCATCATGCATCCCTTGTAATTGCGGTGATAACTCCATCAAAATAGGACCTATGCGGCATAATCAGCTTTACATGTGCGGCATATTTGTCTTTACAACTCCTGCACATCATCGTGCTCTGGAAAGGCGCTCCACCAAGGCGGCCAATTCCATTAAGTCGGCGACCCGCAAGAGCGGCCGTCCGTTACCCATGACAACTTCAGGATCTGGGCTCACAAGGTCAGTCCATTGCGGGGGAACGGACCAAACGGTGGCATCCTCGGTCTGCAACAGCAAACGTTTGCCCTGCGAGTTAGCTCGCTCGCCGACGCAAGGAAGCTGTTGTCCATAAAGGGGATGAAACGGGTGCATGACCCGCACTAACTGCTGACCTGCGCTGGTCGGGGCTGCATTCTCAGATGAGGTACAAGCGGCTCGAGGAAGGCGAGTTCCGCTGGCTGAAGATGCAGGATGGCGTCATGCATCATGCATCTGACCGCGGCGCAATTCTCGGATTCTCGGCGCTGTTCGAGGGGCTGGATTGGAAACGCGTCCACGCCAGGGAGCCGAAGCGTGTTCCTGTAGCACCCCACTGAGGGCCGCGACCAATTGAACCCGGGGCGTTCGGGCACTGCCCTTGCGCCCAAGAATATGCTTTGCCGCGCCTCATTGCGATGACGGCGGCCGAGCTTCCCGACGACCTGGAGACGCTGAAGGCGACGGTGCTTTCGCGCGAGGCGGGAACAAGCGGCTGCGGCCAACCATCAAGGAGTTGCAGCGCCACCGCTTCGGCCGCCGAGCCGAGACCTTACCCGAGGACCAGCTCCTGCTTGGCCTTGAAGAGGCCGAGCAGATCGAAGAGGAAACGGTGCGAGCCTCTATCTCGGAGCGTCGGGCGCGGGCGGCAAGACGACGGAGCAATCGAGGTTCGCTTCCAACCCATTTGACACCCCTGCTGCCAACATCCGCCTCACCGGATCGGCGAGGATTTCAGCGAGAAGCTCGACATCGTTCCCGCCCAGTTCCGCGTGTTATCGTTCGCCAGCCGAATATGCCTGCCGTGCCTGCGAGGACGTCATCGTCCAAGCTCTACCCTTGCACGCGCCGGACCGCAAGGCCGAGCGGCCGAGCGGGCGATGACCCATCCTGACGACTTTATCGGCGTACTCCAAGTCGACGGCTACAGTGGCTCCCGGCCACTCGCCGAGAAGAACGCGGTGTCCTTGGCCCTTCTGAAACGCACTTGATTGGAAGGGCTGCCTGATGGCAACCGTTACATCGTCGGTGGCCTTTCGATGCAGAATGACGTGAACCCGGCAGCTTGCATTCCCGGAGGGGTGTCCACACACGGGTATTTATGGGGCTACTTCAAAAGCGTCCGAAAAGCGTAAATCGTTCATGAGGGTGTTATTTCGCCCCCTATCGGAATCACCCTCTACTCCTCCCGCATTGCTCTGGTGATCTGGTCGGCCAGTGGTTTGACGAGATAGGACAAGGCGGTGCGCTCGCCGGTCTGGATGAAGGCCTCGACCGGCATGCCGGCGTGAAGCGCTAGCTCTCCAAGCCGCTCGAGCTCCGGCTTGGGAATTTTGATCCGCGCGCTGTACCAGACCTCGCCCGTTTGCGGGTCGTTGCTGAGGTTGGCCGCGATCGTCGTGATCGTGCCGCTGATCTCCGGCGTCGTGCGTTGATTGAAAGCGGAGAAGCGTAAGACCACCGCTTGGCCGATATGGAGTTGGTCGATGTCTGCTAGTTGCACTTTGGCCTCGACGACCAGGCTGTCATTGACCGGCACGACCTGCATGATCGTTTCCCCTGGGGAGATCACGCCGCCGACGGTATGCACAGCTAATTCGTGGACGATGCCGTCTTGTGGCGCGAGCAGGTCGATACGTTTCAACTGGTCGCTCGCCGCCACCAGTTGCTCCGTGAGCTCTGCCAGCTTGTTGTCGACGTCGCGCAGCTCGGTCAGCACTTCGGAGCGGCGATCCTGGTCGAGCTGCAGGATCTGCAGCTCGGTTTCTGTCCGGCGTGTGGCTGCACGCGCAATCTCCGCGGTGAGCTGCCCACGCTCGCCCGAAAGCTGCGCGCGCACGCGCTGAAGCTCAGCAAGGCGCGAGAACGGCATCAACCCCTTCTCGTGCAGGGTCGTGATCCCGGCAAGCTCCTGTTCGATCAGGCGCAACTCATCGTCCTTGGCCGACCGACGCGCAGTCAGTCCATCGGCTTCCTGCTGCAACTGGCCGATGCGCTGCTGCAGCTGTGCTTTCTGCCCTTCAATCGTCTCTCGGCGGGCAACAAACAGCGCGCGTTCGGATTGAACGTAGTCGGCGATCTCCGGCTGCTCGAGGCGCATCTTCAGTTCCTCGGGGACCGTGACCTGAGCCGCGTTGTCACGCTCGGCCGTCAGCCGCATCGATCGCGCAGTCAGTTGATCGATCTGCTTGCTGACCATGGCAAGGTTGGCGCGGGTGATCGTATCGTCAAGCCGAACTAGCAGCTGTCCTGCCTTCACACGGTTGCCGTCGCGCACCCGGATCTCACCAACAATGCCACCTTCCCGGTGCTGGACGTGCTTGACGTTGCCCTCGACGACTACTGTCCCCATGGCAACGACCGCACCCGAAATCGTGCTGGTCGCTGCCCAGCCGCCGGCGCCAAGGAGAAGGACGGCGACGGAAACGCCGGAGATCAACATGTAACGTCGGATCGCCCGCGACGCCTTGCTCTTTTGATCCGTCATCATGCACTCTCCGGGACTGCGCGCACGGTCGTTTTGCGCAGGACCTCGTCACGAGGACCGAAGGCGACTATGCCGCCCTTTGCCATGACCAGGACCTGATCGACCGCTGCAAGCGCACTGGGGCGATGAGCGATGACGACCACGATTGATCCGGCCTGACGGGCCGCGATGATCGCACCGGTCAGGCCCGCTTCACCCTCGGCATCGAGGCTGGCATTCGGTTCGTCGAGTACGATCAGGAACGGCTTACCATAGAGCGCTCGGGCAAGACCTATGCGCTGGCGCTGGCCGGCCGAGAGGATTGCGCCAGCCGCGCCGATGCGCGTATCGTAGCCATCTGGCATCGAAAGAACGAGCGCGTGCACGCCCGCCTGTGTTGCCGCTTCGATGATCGCCGCCGGGTCGGCAGCGTCGGCAAAGCGGCTGATGTTCTCGGCGATGGTGCCGTCGAACAGTTCAACGCCCTGAGGCAGATAGCCGATCGAAGCGCCGAGTGCCTCCGGATTCCAGTTGTCGAGTTCGGCCCCATCAAGGCGAATGGCTCCGCGCGCAGGCGACCAGACGCCGACCAGCGCCCGCGCCAGGGTCGACTTTCCCGATCCGCTCGGGCCAATAATGCCGAGGCCCTTGCCGGCGGAAAGAGCGAAGGATATGTCACACACTAGCGGCGCGGTTGTACCCGGAGCAAGAACGGTAAGACCGGAAACATCGAGCGTGCGCTTCGGGCTTGGCAACGGCATCGGCTGGCGTCCTTCGGCAAACGTGCCAAGGATGTCCTCGAGCCGGCGTCGTGCCTGACGCGCGTTCAGGAACCCACGCCATTGGCTGATCGCTTGCTCGATGGGTGCGAGCGCCCGGGACGTCAAGATCGATGATGCGATCATCGCCCCGGGTGAGGCAAGCTGGTAGATCGCCAACCAAGCACCAAGCGCTAGCACCGCCGATTGCAATCCCAAGCGGAAGATCTTGGATGTGGTGGCAAAGCTGCTGATCGCATCGCTCGTGCGCCGCTGTTCGTCTACATAGCCGGTGTTGGCCGCATGCCATTTGTCCGAATAGACGCCCGTCATGCCCATTGCTCGGAGCGCCTCGGCATTGCGGCGCCCGGCCTCGATGAATTCCGCCCTGGAAGACGCCAACTGGGCGAGACGCTGCATGGGCGCGCGCAGCACAAACTCGCTGGCGAGCGTGAGCACGATCAGAACCACAGCCCCGGCGACAGCCAGCCAGCCCAGGTAGGAGTGGAACAGAAACAGGATCGCCAGATAGACCGGCAGCCACGGCATGTCACAAAGGGCGATCGGGCCCTGTCCGCTCATGAATTGCCGTATTCGATCAAGATCACGCAGCGGCTGCGAGATCGCCTCCTTCTTCGACATGCAAAGCGGCAGCTTGAGCACCGCGTCGAAGGTCGGGCCGCCGAGTTGTTCCTCAAACCTCTGGCCGATCTGCGTCAGGATGCGCGCGCGCAACACTTCGAGTAAACCAAGGAACAGGTAAAGACCGATCGCGAGAATCGACAATGCTACCAACGTCGGCACGCTTCGGCTTGCGAGGACTCGGTCATAGACCTGCATCATGTACAAGGGGCCGGTAAGCATCAGAAGGTTGGTGACGGCACTAAGTGCCGCCACACCAACGAAAGCCCGGTGGGTTGAACCTAAGGCGGCGGCGACCAGTGGTCGTCGGCGATCAACAGTTTTGGATGGCACGCGTCAAACCCTACGTCGGCGGCTGAACTGAAGGACGGCTAGACGAAGAACCGCCCCTCGTAGAACCCATGGTCGATGTAGTGACGGGTGGCACCATCGAAGTCACCCCCGAAGTAGGCTAGCAAGTCTCCGTTACCTTGAGCATGAAGATACGAGTAGGCGTCAAAGGTGGATTGGCGCCCTTCATAGTATCCATTCTCAATGTAATGCTCAGTGCCGACAGCAGCATTGTCGCTAAATCCAACAATCAGGTCTGAATGCGAGGCGATATAGGTCAACCCGTTGAAATTGTCGCCACGCCCTTCATAAAAACCATTCTGCTTGAAGTGAGAAAGCCCCCTAGAGGCGTTGGCGCCGAACCCAACGATCAGATCGCCATAAGACGCGATATATTCCAGCGAACTGAAGGCATCGTCGGAACGGCCCTCACTCTTGCCGTGCTCAATGAAGTGCGCGGCCGCAGAGGTCAGGTCAGTGCGATAGCCAGCCCTCAGAT
This sequence comes from Ensifer sp. 1H6, assembly GCF_001976035.1. Lineage (NCBI taxonomy): Bacteria > Pseudomonadati > Pseudomonadota > Alphaproteobacteria > Hyphomicrobiales > Rhizobiaceae > Ensifer > Ensifer sp. 1H6. The sequence continues at coordinate 106,918 of NZ_MOAI01000019.1, forward strand.
CTGCATAGGCTCCAAGATAGAGCTGGGAGTCGAATGTAATCGTCCTGCCCTCTGCTAGGCCATGGTCTGCAAAGTGCAGGAAGAGCGCGTTCTCGTCTGTACCGTAGCCGGCGGCGAGATCAGCGTACGACGCGGCATAGTCCAGAATGGAATGCCCGCTTCCTGCCAAATCGAGCCCCTTTGCGCCGTCAGTGAAACTTAATGTCTCGACATCGACGAGAATATCGTTTCCGTAAGCAGAAGAGACGACTGCTCCTTCAACAAACTGAAAAACAAAGGCGTCCGACTGGGCAACATTGTAGTTAGCATTGTCGCGGCCACCCTCGCCGAATATGAGATCGTTTCCGCCCTGCCCGTCAAACCAGTTGTCTGCAGAATTTCCGATGATCCCGTCAGCCGATCTGCCGCCGATGACGTTTTCGATAATGGTGCCTCGAGCAATGCCCAGATTTCCGAACAGGCCGCCAACATCTGAGTAATGTTCTGGACGGATATCAATGAACTGCGGTTGCGAAGCGTTGGTGAAGTCGAAGGTGTCAATACCATTCGTATCAAAAATGGTTCTGGCGGTATTATTGACCCCAAACGAATCCTGGAAAGCGTAAGTGTCGTTCCCGATATGCGAAGCTGCCGGCCCGTAGAGATCTTGGATCGCGATAATGTCAGCGATCATAGGCGTGACTACATAGGCAAACGAGGCATTGGTCGTGGGGTTGTCGTCTTGGCTGAAGTACGACATGACCGTGGCTTGCCATGAGTCATTCGAAAACAGATTGTCGACGCCGTAGGTTGCATTGCCGTCATAGTTGCCTGCGTGGCCAAGCCCGAGTGCATGGCCAATCTCGTGGACGTACGTTTGCATCGAATAGGTGTCTCGACCGGTACCATACGAATTGAGCCAGTCGGTTGAGATGTTAACTATCGCAGAAGTCGTTGTGTTGCCAGAGTAGTAAGGCGTGGTGAATGCTCCTGCCCATGCATCATCAAGCTTGATGGAAGCACCGGTCGAAACGTGGAGGAAAGTGATCCCGCTCACCTCAGTCCAGGCATCGAGAGCCCATTGGGCCAATTGCTGCCCAGCGGTGGTCAAACCCGTCATATCGACGGTGATCGTCCTGCCGGCCGAAAGCGCGAACGCATGACGCGCCAGTCCATCAGCTTGCCAATGGCCATCTGTAAGTTGCCACGAAATCTGATCGTTATTGAAAAATGGACCAATCGGCATTGTGGAACTCCAAATCGTTACAAAATTGAGGGGCTAGATATAGAAACGCAGTAATGGGGCCAACGAGTTCTATAAGTCCTCGGCGCAGTCAAGGGTGATCGTATGGTTACTAAGTCGAAGGTAGCCGGGCCGATCCAACATGGTGTGGACAAGCTCTCATTGAGAGCCCATCGAATAGTTTAAAGCAGCTTGAAGTACCCTCTTGGTTGCATTTCCGACTTTTTAACCCTGAGTCGCAGATCAAGTCCATTCCCGAAATGCTACAGCACGGTGTAGCTTCCGGCTCACGACTAGCGCTTCGGGTCGGCGATCAGCGCATTGAACACAGGATGCAGTTGATAGGCTGCGCGACTGAACCTGTCGGCAAGCGTGGGGCGGTCGAGATCAATGCCTTGGTGGCTCATGATTCGTGCCTGTCGATTGAGCGGCGTTTGATCGGCATATTTGGAGACCAGAAAATGTGCCATCGTTGCTTCCGTCGGCAGCCCTGCCTGGATCCGACGCGGTGAGCCAGCTTTTCCCGGGCCATCTGTTCCACAGTTCATTCCGGTCGAGGTCGCAGCGGTGTTGCCTTGTTCTTTGTGTGACGGATGACGGATGACGGCGGTCGTGCCGACAACAAGCAATCTGCGCAAGTATCGGTCTCCCGCTTAGAGATGCCGCCGAGCTGTGTTGCTGTGTTTTGCCCCCGGTCGAATACTGTTGCTGCGTCGGGCCGAGCCAAGCGGCAAACTGCCTGCCTGAACGGAATTGTTCCGCCTCGGTAACGGTGGCGGCAACAGCCGTGGCTGCGACGATGCCAAGGCCGGGGATCCGCGCGAGCCTGCGACTGGCCTCGTTCTCTGTGTGCCAAGCTTCAAGCTGCTGATCCAAATTCAGCGATCTCAACGTTAAATGTCAAAGGTGAGCGTCCGGTGAGCCGATTTTTGTTCCAGCGATGACCCCGAACATTGCGCAGGAAAAGGAAGCACCGGCCGAAGCCCCAGCCTTTCTTTGCCCGTGTCAGTCCGATCGTCCGATCAGCAGATCGGCGATCTGCTCGTTCTCGTCGTCCGCTTCGCACTGTAGCGATAGCAGTCTCGCCGACACCAAAGGTGCGGCAGGCGAGCGCAATGCTCACCCCGCGTAGCGCCACTGCCTTCCCGGCCATCTCCCGGCGTTGAGATGGCCGCGAGTCGTCGGTTCTCAACCTGCAGAGCCCTCATCTGGCTGATCATCGACGCATCCATGCCGCCATACTTAGCTCGCCATTTGCAAAACGAGAAAGTTCTACTTTTGAACCCCGTTAATGCGCGGGAGGATTACCCCAGCATTGAAATAAGGCGTCTAGCCGGCCATCGCGGTGCCTCGCAACCGGTTTCTCCAAACTCCCGCCGAAAATCCAAATTAAGTCAAAGTTCACGCTGTTGCAGCACTTTCCGCTTCCCGATAGTATCTCCGCCCATATCCGCCCGAAATTGATTTATATATTGGGATGCGACGTTATCTATTCTATAGCGATTTGCAGCCGCAGGTACAGCTTTCAAAGCTAATTGGTACCGATCCGGATTTGAGGCAAAATCAGCGATCTCCTGCGCAACATCTTCGACCGGAATTTTCCAGTTATTCAGCTTTATTACTGTACCGACATCCACGTCATCTATCGTGAGCATATTGGGGATCTCGCCGACATTTGTACCGATGTAAGGCTTACCTGCAAAAAGGCAGTCGACAATTGTGAGGGGAAAACTTTCCGATTTAAACCGGCTGAGCATAATCCCCATATCCGATGCCGCGTAGTACCCGATCGAATCCTTGCTGAAGCCAACTGGATAAACATAGTCGGGAGCAGGCTTTTGCGAATACTCATCATAGATCGGCCCATTCCCCACCAAGATGAGGCGAATGTCACAACCGCTGATGGAACGGGCAATACCAACGGCTTCCACGCACTCTTCCCAGCCTTTATCCGGTATTGCCCGGCTCACGCAGCAAAGGACAAACGCATCGTCGGGAATACCGAGTTCGCTTCTTGATACAGGGACAACGACAGGCGGCTCCATCCCGTTTGGAAGTTTTCGGAATTTCTGTTCATCAAGGATCCCGCAATTCTTGAAAGGTACGATGTTTTTATCTGCAGTATAGACCCAAGTGGTGACGTTCTCATTCGCTGCTAATAGCTGCTCATCAGTCGTCTCGAATGCCTCGTTATGTTCGATCATTCCATGCAGCGCTGCGACATGTACTTTGAGGTCATCAAACATGTCAGCATACGCCATTGGCAATTTCTGGAAATGCCACTGATGTGAGTTCAATATTTCGATGCCATATTCCTCGATGACATTCTTGAGCATGGTGTCTGACACGTTTGCCAAAGGTATGTCGTTGCGAAGCAGCTTGCGTATGCCGCTCGTAAACGGATAGAAGCCGACGTTTAGGAAAAGCACTGAGTAACCTTGGCGCTTGAACTCGTTCGCCAGTCTGATCGGCAGAATTTCGGCTCCCCCCGGCGAAAATCCCATGGTGGGAATTAGGATGTTTCCCATCCGGGATTCACGTGCCTTCAAAACGCTGTCGAAATTGTACCACCTCTCAAACTGTGCATCGTCATTCCCCACTTTGATCCTATAGAAGTAGCGGTAGTTTTCTCTGCAACGTGCCAAAACTTCCATGGGCACGTCGTAAAGAGCGGCCACGGTGCGGTTGGCAATGCCGACCTCACGGTAAAAGATCTCCTTTCGGTATGTCGCCTCTGCTGTACTTCCTTCGTATCGGCGGAAAAAGTTAATCGCGTCGGGTCGGTAGGCAATTTTGCCACCTCGCAGAATGTGGAGATAGAATACCCAATCGCCCGCCACGCGCATGGACAGCCATTCATCGTCAGAGAGGAGCGATATCTCCTTTGGCGTCCGGAATAGCACTCCACTGGCGTTGGGTATCGTGTTTTTCAAACCCAGCGCGCATCGCACCTCATTGTATGAGGTATTCGTATAGGGGCCGTTCCATTGGTCGCGGCACTCAAGTTCGCCTACGTAATTCTCAAAGAAGTGGGGTAGCGTGGACTGATTTTGATCTACGAATACTGATTTCCCATAGGCAAGCATCACCGCTTCATCGCTGAAGGCACCAACCAGATTGCTGAGAAAGTCACGGTCACAGAAGTCGTCGCTCTCAGCTATCCATATGAGGTCACCAGTGGCCTCGCCGATACCTCGAGCCCATTGACGAAACGGGCTTCCGGTATTCTTTTCATTGTATAATTTGCGAGTCAGATCTGGATACATCTCGTGATATTCATCAAGAACTTCACGGCTTCTGTCCGAAGACTTGTCGTCCATCAAGATGACTTCAATATTTGTGTAACTCTGTTCGTATATGCTGGTCAGGCGTTTCCGCAGGTATTTTTCATGGTTATAGTTTGGGACGATGACCGTCACCTTAGGCATGAATTGTTGTGATGCCAGGCCGGTCAATGCCCTGGTGGTTTCGTTGAGGCGGAGGAAGCCTTGCGTGTCGCTTGCCTCCAGGTAAGTTCCACCACTCCAGTTGTTCCACGAGTCGATGAACACGAATCGCCGATCGCGAGCATGTGCGTTTCGTGCAGCGGCGAACGCCGCATCAAGCCACCGCCGATACGTTTGCGGATCGAAGCCGGTATGGACTACCGGTCTTTCCACGTCTTCTCCGCTGTCATCTTTTGGCAGGCTAACACATGGGAACATCGGATAGTCGGAAATCGAGGCACTTTGCGCACGCGACATTCCGTTCTGAGCGGCTATGTTGTAGGGAACCGTTGCTACCGAACCGCGTGTTTTCGTCGCGAAACCACCTGCCCCGCCATTCTTGGGCCGCAGGGGCGAGTCCAGCACTCCATCGCACACGTGAGCGAGTGACTCCGTCATCGCTTTATGAGGCTCAGTCGTCAGCGGGCGCGCCAAGATGAAGGGCTTGACCGCAGTATGCTTAGATATTCTTTCAGATATTGCTGAAATCGTGTCCAGGCAGCTAATATAGTCGCTGGGCAAATCAACAATCAGCAGCGGTCGGCTGCCTACATGAACATAGCGCCGATCAAGGAAATATCGGGACAGTGCGGCGGCAACCTCCCCCAAATCAATTGAAGCGTCAACAGGCTGAATTACCGCGAAATTTATGTCTATATCCCGATGCTTCATCAGGGTAGTTACAGGTGCTGATGCTCGCCTCTTTGTGCGGGTGGAAGGAACCTCGAAACAGTAGCCGTAAAGCCCATGTGCCTTTGCGATGCTCACCTGTTTGCGCAAGGTCTCCGCATCGGAGACGCCAAAATAACTGCCGTCCTGAAGCGGCTTTACTGGTTGAATGTGGCCGGGAAATTTCGGTCGAGCCCGTTGCACAGCTTCCCATTTCGGGGTGACGTAGAAAGCAAGCAGCTTTATGTCAGTCTCTATCGAGCCGAAGCGAGTATCATCCTCGTAGTGCCCAGCAGTTTCCTGGCGAGGCAAGCGAGACTCTGTGGTCCCTGCCACGACATAGTGAAAGAAGGGATTCACCGAGCCGTTGCGTATGTCGGCGTATTTTTCCAGATAAAACTTAGTGTCGAAATCATCGGAAGGGTTGCGGCCTTCCAGCCAGCCTTGTCGGCAGTAGTGTTCAACTGCCGTCCCCGGCTCGATATTCAGCTCCGGATACATTGACACATAGAAGCCTTCATCGAAAAGCCCCGATGCTTCTATGGCCGAAATCTCCTCTCTTATGTCCTTTTCCGGTCGATCGTTGCTTGGAGGTGAGCGAGGTGCGAATGTTTCGATGCTTGGTGCCCCGCCGACAATCTGATCGCTTGCTAAGGCTCGCCCCTCACTCTGTCCGAACCGAATATAATGAGCGAGTGGGTTGATGCCGGCGACCGATACATCCGGGTTCTCAGCCAGATAGCGCGTGGTCTTGAAGCGAGCAGAGGGATCGCGCCCCTCGTGCCAGCCACTTGTAACATAATGGATCACGGGATCTATTTTGGCCGCAACCACATCAGGATTGTGGGCAAGGTAGAACTCTGCATCAAAGAGATTACTTTCTCCGATGATCCGAACGTCGGCGGCATTCTCTAGATCATGTTGCGCGGATACGCCTCCCGTGCCGCGCCTCTCTTCTCTGCCGTATTTGTAGTAGTGGAGCAGCGGGTTCAATTCTTTGGCGGCGACGTCCGGATATGCGGCGAGATAGCCTATTGTACTGAAATGAACGGAAGGATCGCGACCCTCACGCCAGCCATGGGAGAGATAGTGTACCACTGGATCAACGTTCGCCGCGGCGACATCGGGGTTGCGGGTTAGGTAAAATGTGGCATCAAAGAGACCACTCCCCCGAATTGTTGCCAAGTCCGCGCGTGACGGGCGCCGGGCCGACGCCCCAAAGAAACGCGAAAGGGCAGAAGCTCTAGACGTCGGCCTAGCTTGAAAACGAGACATGAAAAGCTCCGTCAGTTGCGTCTGGAGAGTAGCGTTCTTTGATTGATAGGCTTGACTTTCTGCTTGATGTTTCGCGCAAACCTGCTGAAGCACGTCAATCTGGTTATCCTTTGCAGCAGCGAGATCAACAAGCTGTCCATGCAGACCAGTATTCTCGGATTTGAGACTCTCAAGATGACGCTGCTGGGTGGCAAGAGTGTCCTGCAATGCTGCAATTTCCGCCCCTTTCGTTTTGGAGAGTTCAGCCACCTTTCCATGTAGATCGACGTTTTCGGACTCGTGATGCTGCAAATCCGATTGAAGCGCCGCGCAAGTGTCCCCCAACGCCGCAATCTCTGTGTCCTTTGAGGTGACGACGTGATGCAGATGAATGTTCAGAGCGTTGATTTCATCCCTGCTGGCCAGCAGCTCATTACCCGCTCTTTCGATTCCTGAGGAAAGCGCGACCTTCTCCTCCGCTAGATGGCCGATATGCGCATCACGCTGTTGAACGTTCATGCGGAGTTCATCGATCACCTCAGCGCGCTCGCCGAGCTGCTGATGACGCTTCCGAAGCGCTGCGACCGCAAGCAGGGCGACGTCAAGTTGCTCTCGTGAAAAGCCCTCGCGCGAAGTTGGAGGCTCCGTCGAATACTCGAAACGTTCGAAGTCCCCCGCATAGAGCTCCTGGATCAGACGGACACTTGTGGGTGTGAGGAATTCGCGTTGGTATGGAATAAGGCTTTCGTTTGCCCGACGCGTCGCAAATGGACTTGGCACTCCCTTGCCGGTCCGTAATAGAAGAGCGGAGGTGAGTTCTTCCGTATTCTCCAACTGACTAATTATGTCATACTCAATGAGGTCGGGACGCAGAATGGCCTCTTGGGATCGCCAGTGATGATCCCAGTAGTGCGGTGCTTCATTCAGAGTGAGATGTTGCAAAAAACCTTCGAAAGAGGCAGAAATATCCTCCCAAGTTTCAAGAGGTCGGTTGAAAAAGGGAAGATGCCTGTAAGGGACCGCTTGTAGCGGCTCACGCAGCACAAGCTTCGATTGCCACGCGGAAAAGACGCGTTTGTAAGGGTTTCGCACAACTCCGAACCGGAAGACACTCTCCGACCGCAGGACTTCACTTATACTATCATCCGGCAGCCCGGTAACATCAGGAGCGACCTTCCAAAACACATGATGGATTGCAAGGTCAGAATCGGATTCAGGGCTTCCTTTGGCCGCCTGTATCGCTCGAGTGTGACCTTCGAGAGAAGCAAGCCACCATTTGAGAGAAGTGCAGGCGACTTTCGGGGTGCTGACATACAACAGGCTGTAACGAGGAGAATAGTAGCTGTTCCATTTCAAATATTCCGCCAGCCTATCATCCGACAAAACACCATTAATACTTTGCATAACTAACTCTCGTGCATTTTATTCTGCGCCTGAGGAGGCAACAACATTCAGTTTTGCCATTTCTTTGCTCGACAGCCAACTTAGTAAACGCCGAGCGCAAAGAAAATACTAGCTGGCTATCTTCAACAGATAGCGGCCGTATGATGTTTTTGAGAAGCGCTCCCCATGTTCTATCAGCCGCTCCCTTGTTATGAAGCCCTGGAGGTAGGCGACTTCCTCAATGCATGCAATATTTGTTCCCTGTCGATGCTGGATCACTCGAACGAACTCGCTGGCCTCTAGCAAGCTGTCGTGCGTTCCTGTATCAAGCCAGGCAAACCCTCTGGACATTTTTTCTACGAAAAGCGATCCAGCCTCCATGTAGATCCTGTTCAGATCGGTAATTTCATATTCGCCACGCGCTGATGGCTTCAAGTTCTTTGAGTACTCGACAACACGGTCGTCATAAAAATATAGGCCTGTTACAGCAAAGCGGGACTTTGGCTCCTGTGGCTTCTCTTCCAAGCTAATTGCATAGCCATCTGCTGCCAATTCAACGACCCCGTACCGCTCAGGATCTTCCACTTCATAAGCGAATACAGTCGCTCCCTTCTTGCGCTCGCTAGCGCGCGCAAGAAGGTCGTTCATTCCAGCTCCAAAGAAAATATTGTCGCCCAAGACGAGCGCCACATTGTCATTAGAGATGAACTCCTCGCCGATGGTAAACGCCTGCGCAAGTCCGTCTGGACTCGGCTGGATGGCATAAGAGATGTTAATGCCCCAAGCTTCACCACTTCCGAACAGTCGCTGATAACTGCCTATGTGATCGGGCGAAGAAATTAGGAGGACGTCCCGAATTCCAGCCATCATAAGGATAGAAAGGGGATAGTAGATCATCGGTTTGTCATAGACAGGAAGCAATTGTTTGTTGATTGCCAAGGTTGCCGGGTGGAGCCGGGTTCCGGATCCTCCTGCGAGAATTATACCTTTCATTTCTATACTCCGTGGGGCGATCGAGAGGGTCTGCCCGAAATTGTCGTTTGTTGCGAGTTGAAAAGGCTACCACGCAGGTGAAGGCCGGTATTTTCTGAAGTTATGTTCTGGGTCAAGATCGATTATAGACAGACTTTTCGAGCAGAGCTTGTCGTGATGGCTCGAAGGGTGCGGTAAGCAAAACATGCCCATCCCGCGTTTGTGGCAGCATCAGAATGGCCGCGAGCCCCCCCCCATATCTGCCCATTAATGTCGGGTCTGTCGTAGAGCATGCCCGGCACGAAATCGAGGTCGACGGTGTGCACATGCGGAAAATCGTTCCACGGCACATTTAGCATCCCAGCCCGGACGACCGGATTGGCGCTGTCATGAGCAAGAATCATCGTTGGCCGCCGCTTAGGAATGTAGCGCACGCATTGCAGCAGATCGCTAGTAACACCCGCTTCTTCGTGGCTGCCGTCGACCAAAATGAAATTGACCTCCTCGCGCCCGTAGTTCAACCGATCGATGATCGGGGGAAGCGTCACCGCGGAATCGCCGGTTACGAATGTCACATTGGGAAACAGGGGGCTGATTCGATGCTGATTTTCATCGATGTCGAAAGTGAAGACTCGCTTGCTAGCGGCAGCAATGGGTCGAAGGCTTCCACACTGGAACGTTCCGATTTCGATGCTGACCTCCGGTTTCAGTCTCGACAGTACATGCAGCAGCGCGGCCCGTTCACTGAATTGCATGTGCCAATTCTGATTGAGCACAGGATCGAATAATACGTCTTCGTAGGCGCTGGTCACGCTTCTTCTCCGGGATGATTTCAACTGCCTCTCGGTCGAGTTCCGACCAAAAATGGATCCTTCACAAAGTCGAGAACGGCATTTGCGTCTCTTCCAGTCTGCCTCTTACAAGATCACTCGACAGTTTGCGATAGGCGTCGATCATTTGATCCATATCGAATTTCAAGAACGCTTGGCGAGCGGGTTCCGTCAAAACAGATTTGAGCGATGGCTGGGTGATAAACCGGTTCATGGCATCCACAAGCGCTCCTTGCGAAACCTTGCCTGTCGCAGTATCGCGCGCGACTACGATACCGGCAGGGCACTCTTGAGTGCCTTTGCCAATCGCCCATGCACACATGCCGATATCGGAAACGATTGCTGGCTTTCCTTGCGCCAAAAATTCGATCAGCACAAGGGGGAGCGATTCCCCCGGAAACCAGCTTGGCATCAGACATACGTCGCTGATGTGGATATAATCTGCCAAGTGCGATGTATGTCTAATCAGTTGCAGGCCAGGCAGTGGAGCCATTGACCTCAACGCGTCGCTGGCGGGGCCGTCGCCGATCATCAGCAAGTGCAGGTCGGCGCCGTGACTAGAAGATTGCTGGAGTTCCCTAAAGGCAGCAAGGGCGACATTCCAACCCTTAGATTCGATCGCGCGGCTGGCCAACGTGAAAACCAACGCATCCTGCGCAATCCCCAGGTCCGACCGCTTGAGCCGGAATTGAGAAACAGGTGCGAAGCCGCTTACAATATGCGAAGTTCGTTTTGGCGCAATATGGCCCTCTTCAAATATCCTTTTGTTCTTTTCGGCAGTCCATATCCAATGGTCACAGTATTTTTCGGCACGGGCTAAGTCCTCACGCATCGTGGAAAATGATTTCGGGCTGCTCAGAACATTTTCATGGCAACCGTGCATAACGGTGATCCATGGGATTGAACGCGCCGATTCCGAAATCATCTTGCTGACCGCCCTGTCACCCCACCAATGACCACTGACCACTAGATCGAGCCCCCAGTCCTCCATGAAGGTGGCGATACCACCCGCCGCATCCATTTCCTGGTGGGTCACAATGGCGACTTCCGGTGAAATACGTTTGATGGTCGCAGGATTGTCAGCCTCATGTTCCGCGACGAACAAGACAGCGGGAGCCGGCAATTCGGTCCATCGATTTACAAACCGGGCGGCAAACATCTGTGCCCCGCCCCCCGACAAATCGCCCACACCATAAAGTACGCCCGGTTCGCGAAAAGCTGGGATGCCTTGCTGAGCCTGCGGCTCCGGCAAGGGCTTTTTCCAGCCGAACCGCTTAGCCTCCTGCTCAATATGCGCATCAAATGCTGCACGTCTGACCTTGTTACCACCGTACACGCTGTCAATCAGCAATCCGACATTCTCTAATTCCTGAAAGTAGGATTCTTTACCCTCTATGCCAGCCGTAACGCTTGTCTCATGGCGACGGTGATAATTAACCGCTTCATGGCAATACGCGATACGCCCTCCAGCAACTGCCACCAGGTAGAAGGCCCAGTCACCTGCAAGCTTGAATTGTTTGGCGATCTTGACGGCCCGCTGAGCACTTGAACGTCGCGTGACGACCGCGCTCGCATTCGGGATTGTATTGGCGCGACCTAGCGTCGAGTTGACTTCCTTGAACGCGGGCGCTGTGAACGACCTAGTCCAACGACCCGGAGCAATGCGATCGAGGTAAAGTTCGTTCCAATCGCCGGCGATCTCTCCCCGGGAATTGACCGGGATCGATCGTCCATGCACGAGACGCACGCCGGACGGAGAAAACGCCTCGACAGCCTTCCGTAGAAAATCCGGTTCACACCAATCGTCCGCCTCTGCCAACCATATGAGGTCGCCTTGGGCGAGGTCCACACCGCGCTCCCAAGCATTGAAGACAGACCCTCCGTTCCTCTCGGCCAAGAACAATTTGGCCTCAATATGCGCATCTGCAAACTCAGCCAGTATCTCGCGACTATTGTCCGTGGACGCGTCGTCCAGCAGCAATATCTCAATGTCCCGAAAAGTCTGGCTCGCGATGCTGTCGAGACGTTGCTTCAGATATGGTGCGCAATTGTAGCTTGGGACGATGACGGAAACTGCTGGCGGCAGCTTTGCTACCCGTCGAATGGTGGTCAGTAGCTTGGTGCAGCCCTTTTCGGTGACATAGGATGAAAGGACCCTTTCACGCGCGGTTCTTGCCATTGCCCAACGGGTATCCTCGTGGACCAAAAGTTGATCGACGGCGGCAAAAAAAGCCGCCTCATCTCCCAAAGGAACCGCGATACCAGCCGGCGATTTGCCCTCCGGTTCGATCATTGTGGTCATTCCGGTAGCTTCACGGAAGACGACAGAGGGCGTTCCCGCAAGGCCTGCCTCGAGACACACCAGCGGGAAAGGGTCCTCTGATGAGGGCAGCGCAAAGACATCTGCCGCCTTAAGGAAGGTCCGGAAATCCTCGCGATGACCGACAAAATCGACTAGATGGGAGACATCCAGCTTACCCGCAAGCTTCTTGAGTTTTGGGATATCCTCCCCGTGCCCCACCCAAACGAACCGCACATCGCGCCCTCGCGTCAAGGCGATGTGGGCTGCCATCCGAACGAAAACCTCCGGTTGCTTTCGCCAGTGAGCAACGCCGCATCCTACGACAAGCTTGGACTGCACGCTCAGTCCCATCCCCATGCGAATATCGCTCTTGTCGGTTGCAGACAGGAGGTTGCTCATATCCGGCTGATCTATAAACGCAGGAATATTCGAGAGCTTGTCTTCAGCAACGCCCCCCAGTTCGGAGAGATGTTCATAGACCGCCTGACCTCCACAAAATATGTGATCAGAGCGATCCAGGACGTCCCGGAGCTTGCCTTCGAACAGCTTCAGGATGGTCGGCATCTCGTGTACGTAGGAAAAAACTTCTGTCTTATAAGGATTTATCTTGAAGTATCCGCCGGCTGCAACCGAGTTGATGAAAGTGAAGGCAGGTTCTTCTTCCAAGAAAACACTCAAGCGACTCTGGAATTCAGCTACTGAGCGGTCGGGAATATCCTTCGCCCCGACGATGTAAAGCGGCGCAATCTGCTCCATCAGGGATGCGAGGGGGCCGCCGGTCATGGCGACGATTCGGACATCGAAGCTTGTATGATTCTGAAACCAACGTGCAATGCTGGCCAAGAGATTTGGAGCCCCGCCTACATTCAGATCGTGCACAACGAAAACAGCTTTGGCGGTCTTGCCGCCGCTCGGCTTGGCGTATTTTCCGAGGTTCTTAGCTGCTTGAAATTTCGTTGACGAACTTCGCCCGAGATACTGCAGACTCTGCGTGAAAAAGCTACGGGTCCCGATCCTTCGTTTCTCCCGCTGCCCGTAGAGGATGTAATGCACCAACGGGTTCATGCCAGCGGCCGAGACATCCGGATTCTCTGTCAAATAATCAGCAGTACTAAAGTGCGCGGACGGATCGCGCCCCTCGCGCCAACCATGAGTAAGATAGTGGACTGCGGGATCAATATTGGCCGCGGCCACATCGGGATTGCACGTGAGGTAAAATTCGGGATCGAGGAGACCGCTCTCCTGAACTGCCTCCAAGTGCGTACGCGAAGGGTGCCGGGCCAGTGCCCACATGAGACGCTGTAAGGCATATTTTATCCTTGCCGGTCTCATCCTGAAACGACGCATGGAGAACTTGGTCATAAACTACCTCTGGTACGCTCGGAACGTAGCGCATCTCAAGACTGAAACGCTTCGTCCATGGCCTTGTTCGGCGTTTAACCTACAGCCGACTGGTAAGTGGTAAAGGACCCCGACGACTTTCATTCTCCGTCGAACAAATTACGATCCCGCGAACTGAAAGCATTTCAGCGTATGCAATTAGCGCCTCTTCTGGTCGAAGTTCGGCGAGATAGGGTGACCACTGTGACAGGATTGCAGCGTGTAACTGCGCGGCAATCTGTCCCTATCAGAGTTCATCTTCCTTGCATGGTAGGCGCTCATCCGAAATGAGCTGATATTCGCATCCACGACGTGCGGTCTTTTGCAATACGGGCTGGCCAGGAACCAGTGAACGGCGAATTTTCGTCATATGTGGGCTGACTTCTATATCTTTGATCATCGGATGCGCCGACTTCTCCACTTTCGCCGGATTACCAAATTGGCCAAAGAACTTGTTCAGCATGAAGTACTCTCCCGGAATTGCGCTTGGAGACGAGTACCCCGACGCGCTGGGCGCGGTCAATTCGAAAACACGGACCTGCTCCAACTAGCCCTAAAAACTGGCGCACCGGACAAGCAACTTAAGCGGGAGGCCCAAGCGCGGGCTTCTCGAACTCGACGACCTGATCCGGCTTCTCCGAACTAGCCGTTTCGCCTCGCGTTTTCCGGCAATTTGCTGGCTGGAAAAGGGATGGGAAAACGACAACGATGTCGATGTCGATGTCTTTGGACACTAGGACGGCCATCCGCTTTGGCTAGCTTCTATGTTTTAGCAAGCCACCGGAAGGTTTGCTCCAGCCCTTCTTCGAATTGGGTCCTCGGTTGCCAATTCAAAGAATGTCTAGCCCGGCTGACGTCGAGAACGCTAATCGGCACATCGACCATACGACCGTCGCGCCGGATGACCCGGCATTGCTTGCCAGTGACTTTTTCCAGGCTATCAATAACTTCGTTGATTGTGCGCGCAATTCCGCTGCCAATATTGAAGATCCGATCCTCACCCTTGTGGCTTGCAGAAAGAATGAGCGCGTCAACAACATCATTTACATAGAGGTAGTCCCGGGCGACGCTGCCGTCGCCCCATATTTCGACGGGTTGATCCGCCAGGATCCGACGAAGAAACGCCGCAATCACCCCCTGATTTTTAGACGCCACCTGAAGCGGCCCGAAAGGATTCGCAACCCTCAACACTCGATAGTCGATTCCGTGAAGATACGAATACAGGTGAAGGTAACGCTCGATGGAAAGTTTTGAGATTCCGTACGAGGTCAAGGGCCAGCAGGGCGCGTCCTCAGGCGTGGGCAGTATATCCGGAATTCCATAGATCGTGCCGCCGGATGAAGCGAAGACGACCCGCTTGACGTTTTCCGCCTTGCATACTTCCAGCAACTGAAGCGACCCAACTACGTTCAGCCTAACATCTGCCACCTTGTCGACGTTCGCGCTAGACGGCGTTGTCGCATTCACGAGATGAAACACGACATCGCAACCCTCGATCGCGGCCGCTAGACTAGAAGGATCGTTGAAGTCTCCCTGAAACCATTCCACATCACGCAGCGCGTCTGGGAAGCTCTGCCGGCGTCCAAATGCCTTCAGACTTCCAACCTGACCTTTCAGCCTGCGGCATAAATGGGTTCCGATGAAACCGCCTCCGCCGAGAACAACGCATCTCATCTCTGATAAAGGGGGCAATTCCATCTCGGTGGCCTGTGCTGGTTGCTGAGCAATATGGTTTGAGTTTGCTGCATGGTTATCGCGGAAAACCCGACGCCGGCGTCTTCAGGTAATGCTGTCCTTAATGCTTGCGACGATAAGGGACAGGATCCCCCATGCAATCAACAATCCAGCAAAGGTTAACGCCGTATAGGGCAATGTCCTTGGGTAAGTGGCACTGTCCGGCCGAGAAGGTGGCACAACAGTAACCAAATACAGGTCCTGCTGCTCCAGCTTCTGCCGGACGCGCTCATAGCCGTTACGGGCCAGCTTATACATGTATTCCGAAAATTCGGTTTGTATCTTCAGCAGTTCGAAATCCCTGAGTTGCGACGAGACCGTCGGCTCAGCACCATTTCCTGTGAGCATTGAGTTCAGTTTTCGCAACTGAGCTTCCACAGCCGCAAGCCGGGCACGAAGCTGAGCTTCTCCAGGTTTATTTGCTAATCGCATAGAAGCGGAAGTGGCCAGTTCGTTTTCAAACGCAGTTTTCTGAAGTGTAAGATCTGATATCAGCTTGAGTGTCTGTTTTGCGGTTTCAACGGGGTCGATGGTCTGATTCGACTGCTGAAAGTTCAAAATCTCGGCCCTTGCGTTAGCCAATGCCCTACTGGCCAGATCGACCTCCTCCTTAGCGCGCTTTAAAGCATCATTTTTGCTGCGGAGCGAAATCGCGTTAATAAGCAACTCGCTTCTCTCAATGACTTGCGAGGACAGAAAAAAGGCGTCATCGGGCGAGTAGGCCCTGACGCGCAGAGTTAATATTCCCGATAAAGTATCAACAGATGCGGTGACGCGAGACTTCCAGTACTGCCACATCTGCTCCAGATCATCGTCCGATGCCAAGCGAGACGAAAAATCAATATCGCCCCTGCCATAGAGCTGAAGTAGTCTCTCACGCCCTCCAACATCCTCAATAACAGATCTGCTTTTGATATAATCCATAACGATCATCGAGTTCTGCGCGCTGTCTCCTGTCTTGCCAAAATTAAGCTGTCCAAGGATAGAAGGCCCACCCTTATCACTGCCAGCCGCCTGCAAGGCTTCGCGAACAGTAAGCTTGGCCTCCGACACGAACACGTCAGACGCAATGAATGCAAAATAGATTAAGGCGACCACGGTAGGCGCCAACACCATAATCAGGAAGCTCTTGAGAAGCAGGCCGCCGCCACCGGCGAAGGCTGCGGTGTCGGCTGCTAGTAATCGCTCCTTCCGCGCCAGTACAAGCCCCGATCTCAGCTTTTGGAGGGGCGCGGATACCGCGCGCCCCAAAGCACGCGTGACAAAGGTCGGCGGCGGCTTTTTACTGCTATCAGCGTCTAACTGCTTATCAGTATCGGCGCCCGTTTTCAGGCGAAAGGACTCGACGGCGGAGTTCAACGAAGCCGCCTCACGCGATTGGTCTCTATCGCTCACGGCCACCCCCGGAAGAATGCTGAACTTCAGCTTCATTTCTCGTCTGGTCTCCAATAGCCGCGTTTACGGCCTCCGATGCAAACGAATACAAAGCTATATCTTCATCTAGTATATCGGCTATCATCCCGATTTTGGTCAGGATAACGGCGAGTTCCGCAACCCCCGGCAAGCTTTCCAATCGCACGTCACCGAAAACGGGAACGCCGATCAATGTATCTGCCACGACTGAGAAGTCCGGCAAGCGTTCCCGCGTTCCAACAAGGTCAAAATGCGACAGATTATCCAGGGCAATGCTGACATTTCGGCGCTGTACCTCCTCTTCGGGATAGCAGCCGAAAGCTGCAGTCATGGGTGAGCGAAGAAGGTTGTACTGTTCGGGCGACAATCCTCGGAAAGCTGCCAAAAGAGACTTTTCGTCCTGGAAATCCATATTCTCCACGATATCCAGCAGAACAGCATGGTGTTTCATGATTGGATGCAGGCTAGCGTTCTTCGACCATTTTTTCATGTGGGCCAAAGTAAGCAATCGCTCTGCGAGTTCTTTAAAGGGGTCCCTCAATATGGCCGCCGTAAGAAATCCGCGTTCCCGGAGCAGACTGCCGTGCCGCTGCCAACTCGGATAACCGGAAATGAACAACGATTGGGCATGCGATCCGATGATCGATGAAGTGGTCTCAAGGGAAAAACGCTCTACCGCAGGATAGGTCAGATCGAACAACCCCATTATTTCTTTCAACATTCTCACTTGTGGAAAAGTGCCGACTTCCATCAGCAGGACCTTCTTCGCGACTGCCGCTCCATAAACATTGCGACGAAATATCGGTAGATTGGTTTCGACTTCGACCAGCGTCAGTTGTGGGATATCCGAAAGGTCATCTATCACGGATCTGTCGATCTGGAAGCCGGCAAGACCCGTGCTGTGAAGACCATGATCCTTCAAATCCGGACGCAGCACATTGGCCCTAAACGGAATAGACTCTCGTCCCGGAATCTTGATGACCAGTTCGGGAACAGCAGACGGGTTATCCAAGACGATCCAGCCAGCGATCGTGTGCCCCTGATCGGTGTCAATAGCGAAGTACATTTTTTGCCGCTCTATTTGGCCATATGGTCGCGGACAAGGAATGTGATTCCGACCGACACGGCAGTTAGAAGTCCAAATACGGCGAAGAAGCCCAGCCACATCAGAAACCGCCGAGGATAGATCGCCTCGTCGGCCAGCAACGGCTTTACATAGGTGAGCAGATACGAGCGTTGCCGTTCCGTGGTAAGACGGGCGCTCTCATAGGATGCCATAGCGCCTGCATATTCGTCCTTCGCTATGTCGAGCTCTATCTCCTTCTGCTGCATTTGGGTTGCTATTTCTGCAAGGTTTGCCCCTTTGGAACGGGACATGTCAACTCCACCGGCAATGGCCTTCTCATATTCAGCAATCTGGGAGCGCAATACACTTGCCCGATTGACCAAAGGCTGCATTTGAGGCGCATCAGCCGCGGTTGTCTCTATGATTAGCTCCTGTTTCGAGAGCTCCAAACGCAAATCGGTGAGAAGGTCTGTATATGCTTTTGCGGTCATACCGACATCAAGTATGCCGGCATCGTTTCTGGCGTCACGTAGTTCGGAGACCATCTTCTGCAGCTTTTCCCGCTTTAGCCGCAGTTCCTTCTCCGTTCTAACGAGGGTGTCCATCTCACTTTTCCGCGTGAGTTGGTTAACCATCTTTTCGGCTTGCAGAATAACGCTGTTCGTCAACGCAAGACTTTCCTGCGGAGTGAATGCCCGCAATTTCAATGTGACCAAGCCAGAATTCCGGTCGACAGAGACGTCCAGCTGATCACCCCAATACTTGATCAAATCTTCATCGGAATCCCTTGGATCGAATCGCGCGAGGAAATCGTACTTAGCATTCGAAAAGATGTTTCGTAGGTGATGCTGCTCACCAAGCGCCTCCACCATGGCGCTGCTTTTCACGTAGTCGGCTATGATAAGTCCGTCCCTTGCCTGTCCGGTATCGATAAAAGAAGAGAGTGCAGAAAGGCCAGCCACAGACACATCGCTGCCCGAACGCACGGCGAAACGGGCTTCGGTAACATATTGGTCAGCCGCGATCGCACCGTAATACACGGCGGCACCAAACACAGGCCCAAAGAACGAGGCAACAAAAAGCAGCACCAGAAATTTGTGAAAGTAGCGATCGCTCTTGCGAGCGCGAAAGCCACCGCCACCTCTGAGAACAGGCTGGGGCGCGCGCGCCCTTCTTGCGGCCTTTCTCAGTTCCGCGGATATCGCTTGAGCAGTATCGCGGTGAATTGCAGATCGCTTTTCGATACTGAGCAGAGCTGTCTTTGCCATCAAGAGCTACTCCGCCTATTGATTGAGTTTCTTATATAGTTCAATTGCATCGTCTATATTTGAAAATTCATACATTACCCCGTGGGCAAGAACCACCGCGCGCTTGCAATAGTTTTTAATTGTTTCCATCGAATGCGATATCATAATGATATCGGATTTCGTTCGGCGCTTGTCAAATTCCGCTTGGCACCGCGCCTGAAACCGCGCATCTCCAACAGCCGTTACCTCATCAATTAGGTAGCACTCGAAATCGATCGCCATCGACAAACCGAAGGCCAATCGTTGCATCATGCCGGAAGAGTACGTCCGGAATGGCTCGTCGATATAAGCTCCGATCTCCGCAAAGTCTTCGACGAAATCGACGACTTTCCGCGGCTTCTGGCCGTAGATTCGCGCAACGAACTCCACGTTTTCGCGCCCGGTCAGGGCCCCGTGTAGACCTCCCGCAAAGCCGAGCGGCCATGAGACCCTTGCCTTCCGCGTAATCTTACCGGAGTTTGGTAACTCGGTGCCACCAAGCATGCGCATGGTCGTGGACTTTCCTGCACCATTAATACCCAAGATTGCATAGGAAGTACCGGCTCGGAACTCAGTCGACACGTGATCTAGAATGATCCGAGGCCGACCATTCGTTCGGTAGAACTTGAAAACGTTGGATAAACTAATCATGATGAGAGCAGTTTTCCCCGAATGAAGCGCTCTCCAAGCAACCCTAAGAAAAGGCAAACGGTAGCAAGAGACATCAAATAACTTTTGGAAAGCATCGTGTCGCCGTATCCCTCGTAGTACGCGGACCGAAGCCATTCGACACACTGGAACAAGGGATTATACCACATGATATTCTGAACCGATGTGGGAAAGCTGCTGGGAAGCACAAAGATCCCGGCACTCAGATACAACGACAACATTATCACTATAAATACTATATGCCAGAATTTTATTATAGAAGATATAATCGTATTTAGTAATCCTACCGATATCGCAAAGTAGACCGTCGCTAAAATCGCTGTCGCGCCGGTCTCCATGTCCAAAGGAGTGAGGTCAACACCAACAAGGAACGCACAAAAACCAAAAAGGAGAACCACGACAAAGGCTGTCAGAAATTCAATGATGGCTCTCGAAAACATCAAATCCAAAGCCTTCACGGCCGGGAAAAGAAACAGTGGTTTGTTCAACTCGATCGAGTATCCCATCATGCGCGAAGGATATAAGCACAAAACGTAGGGCATGACACCGGTTGCAATAAAAACTGACGGATCGCCACCCAACGGCAAAAACCTGTTGGCATAAGTCATGACAGCTACGATTCCGCCGAGGTGCACCAGCGGCCAGGCTATGGCGACTAGGTACCCTAGATAGGATCGACCGAATCGGGTGCGCATATCCCTTAACATGAGAGCATAGATGACATTCCACTTTGCGCGAAGCGTGTTCGATATCATTGGGCTTCCTCGCGTCCAAATGGATAAGGCTCAAAATCAGCCCAGTTGTTGGCTTACTTATCATTCGATCTATTTTATGGCGAGTGGTTCAAACTTGGAAAGTTGAGAGCCCTCACCGGCGTTTCGCTTGGCGCAGAAGCCAAAGGTCATGGCTTCGCAACAGGAAGCGTGTATAAGCAGGCTCTAACGATGGTGTTTTTCCGGAGGGTACGAGCATACTCCCCCAATGGTTGCTAGCGGATACAACCCTTCAAGACGCCTTATCGCTAGCAGGCATCGCCTGGATTTTGCGAAGGCTCTCTCTCACTCGAGGATCGCCCGCCCGCGCTCAAGCATGTGTCCCGCTCGTAGGACATCGCGCTGTTGACGCGTCCCGTCTCGATCCACAGCTTCATCCGGTCGGCAGCGTACCGCCTTAGTGAAGGTCGCGTTGACATTGAGGCTCGCGCACTATCGAGTTCTGCGAAGGCTTCAACATTGAAAGCTCCTCCACGCAGGCATGACGTGCGGCCACCTGGGTTGAGACAGCGTCCGTGTGTTTGGCACAGGGCTTTAGTCACCATCCGGATGCGCTCACGACACCGTCTTTGGCGCCCCACGGGGTTGCGGGCGCTATTTACCCAGTGCGGCGGTATCGTCGAATCCTGGATTGGCGCTTGCGAGCGAGGTCAACGTCATCGGTGTGTCATCGCTTGCCGCCGGCCACAAGACCCTGATGCCGCAGCTTGCCGATGCGCTGAAAAAGCGCGGCGGCGAGGATATCATCGTCATCTGCGGCGGCGTCATCCCGCGGCAGGATTACGAGTATCTGATGGATAACGGCGTGTCCGCCGTCTTCGGCCCCGGCACGAACGTCCTTGATGCCGCCCGCGCGGTGCTCGACCTGATCGAAGGCAAGCGGCGAAACATTTGAAGCCTGACTGCACCGGGATTCCACCGGTGCCTTCTTCAAAGGACGGGCGCGACTGCGCACAATAGCAGTCCATCCAGTCCGCTCCGGTGTTCGACAAGCAAGAGCCGAAGTCGAAACGGGTGTAACATTGCTGTCTGGAACCCGAGCGGCGCGCACAATTGTCCAAGGACCGTTTTTCCGCCGGGGTTCAATCTGCGGGAGGACGGCAATGCGCAAACTTCAATCGCAAGGGGTCCATCACATCACGCTCGTCGGCGCGAACCGCCAGACGTCGATCGACTTCTGGGAGGGCGTGCTCGGCATGCCCTTCATCTTCGAGCAACCGAACCTCGACAGGGCGGCGGAAAGCCATCTTTATTTCGATCCGGGCGATGGCCGCCTGATCACCGTCTTCACCGACGAGGCCCGCAAGCCCGATCCCGATCGGACATCGACGGATATCGGCTGCGTGCATCACATCGCTTTCGCCGTCTCGCGCGCGACGTTCCAGCAAGCGGTCGACCGTCTCAACGAGCGGGAGATCCGCCATAGCGGCGTCAAGGATCGCGGCTTTATGGATTCGATCTATTTCGAGGACCCACTTGGCCTGTTGATCGAGCTTGCGTCCTATCGGTTCGAACCGCCGGCCGGCCATACTCATGCCGAGGTGCTGATGGAAGCGCACCGGATTCGCGTCGCCCGCAGCGAATACGCCATCGCCGAGGAGCATCTCGCCGATGCCATCGAGGCCCTGGTCGAGCGAACCCGGCCTTCATTGTCAACCGATCGGGTGCCCAGGAATCCGTACTGAGCACCCCCGCGAAAAGGGAGGAACACTCGTGTCTGCAATCAAACTCAATGTCATCAAGCCCAGCGTCAACAACCTGACGGCCCGCGTGTTCGTTCGCGCCGCAGGTCTCGATTTCAGCGAGCATGACGTTTATGGGCTTACGCGCTCGGCCGAGTATCTGGCGAGGGCGCCTTCGCACCTGACGCCGATGATCGAAACGGCGGATTTGCCCAAGGGCGTACTGTGGGAAAGCTGCGCGATCATGCAGTATCTCTGCAACAAGCACGGGCTCAACGACTTTTATCCGAAGGATCCCGAGGCACGCGCAATGATCGACAGCGCCATGTTCTACCTGATCGGCACCTTCTATCCCTATCTCGCGCGCGCCACTTATCCGGTGCTCAAGTTCCCACAATATCCAGGCGAAGTCGGCTATAGTGATGCAGACGCCGACACCAAGGAGCATGCGCGCAAGCAAGCTGCGGATGCGCTGGCCGAACCGCTCGAAGTCTTCCACACGTTCTATATGGGCGAGAAACCCTTCATCGGTGGCACCAAACCGTCGATTGCCGACATGAGGCTTGCAGCGACGCTCGAATTCCTCGCGGTAATCGACTATTCCCTGCCGGCCTGGGCGGCAACCTATATGGCGGCGATCGAGAAATCGCTCGGCAACGCCTACTCCGAACCCGCCGCCGATGTTCGCGGCTATATCGACTACGTGAGAGCCCAGAGGGAAGAGGAACTGACAGGAAATAAACGTGATCGAATAGAATGAGTGAGAGCGGATGCGGGAGAAGAACCGCAATGACGGCATCGGCCGTTCATTGGACAAGAAGCGCTATGCCGGTCGCGCCGAGCGCCAATGTCCAGAGACGATCGAAGTTGATCCACGCTGAGCGCAGGGCCGCAAGCCCCAGCCACTCGAAGACGGCGAGCGCGACCGCCGCGATGACTGCGAGCATGACGCCGCTATGCACCGCAAGGGCGGCAAGCGCGACCGGGAGTGAGCTCGCCATTGGCATTGCGAGGTCGCCGGAGCGATCGGCCAGACAGATGCTGAGCATTGCGGGCACCAGCATCAACCCCGCCCCGTGGCTCGTTGCCATCAGGAAGGACCAGAACGCAAGGCCGGCCATGCCGGTTCGCATTCCCACTCTGACGCGTTGGCGGTGTCCGTAAACGGCGCCGTAGGCGGCAAGGCCAAGTATGAGCGAGGCGGCGGCAAGCCTGAAGCTGTCCAGATCCAGGGCTGCGCCGAATGCGATGACCACCACCAACACGGTCGCGATGGAAATCGCATGGCCAATCGCAATGGGAACAAGGGACAACCAGACGGTCCGCCGGCTCTGGCGGTGAAGCCCCAGCGCCACGGCGAAGAGCCAGCCCATCGCCGGATTGAGACCGTGAAAGGCGCCGAGGCCGGCAAGTGAAAGCCATGGCCAGAAGGTCGTCATTCGCCATGGTAGGGCCGCACGCCCGCACCCTCCTCACGGATAACAATAGGAATCGGACGAGCAGTCCCCGCCTTCCAGGCGAACCTGATGCGGGCGATGGCCTTTCGGCCAATCGACGAAGAAATTCTCGTCAAACGCGATTCCGCCGCCCTCATTGACATCCAGCTTGACCATCCACCCGTCGATACCGTCGGGATAGAATTGCGGGTCGATTGCGCCATAGAGCGAATTGGTGAAATAGACCCGCTTGCCGTCCCGGCTGATCTCCACCATCTGCGGCCCGCCGTTCAACGCTCCGTTTGCAGCCTTCGGATGGGTCGCTCGTGATACGATCCCACCGATGCGCACTCGGCCCGTCTCCTTCGGGGCGAATGGGTCGGAAACATCATATTGGATCATGTCACCGGTGCCCCAACAGGAAACATAGAGGAACCGATCGTCCATCGACAGGTCGATGTCCGTGACGAGCGGTGCGACCGCGCCGAAGCCCTTGAGCACGGGCGGCAGGAGATCCGGATCGGCGGGCTCTGCCGGGATCTCGATCACCTTCTTGACCGCCCATTGGTTTCCGTCGCGATACCAGGTCCAGATCGATGCCGAGAGGTCCTTGATGCTGATGACACAGCCGACGAAACCGTAGGCCCTGGTCGGATCGTGGGCCGGGCGCAGTTCAAAGATGAGTTGGTGCTCCTCGCCGAGGTCGATCTCCTGCAGGTGCTTGCGCTTGTGCAGATCCCAGAAGTGCAGCCTGCGGCCGTATTTCGAACCGAGCAACACTTCCGGAACCAGCCCGTTCTCGAAGGTATCCGGCGTGCCCCATTCGCTGGTAATCAGCGTGTCGTGACCGAGATGCCACCAGAAGTCATAGGCGAGCTTCTGCGGTCCACGATCCATTTCCCATTGGCCGAGCACGTCGAAACTCTCGTGATCCAGCAAGAAGATGCCGCCGGGCGCATTACCGTCGCGGTCGGCGAGCGCGTTGACGTAGATGCCCTCGGGGCCGCAATGGATGGTGTGCAACCGCGAATAGTTCGCCTTTTCGGCAATTTCGGAAGGCTCGATCACGCGGATGATCTTCGGATTGCGCGGGTCCGGCTTGGTGTCGATGATGTGGAGCCGCGAAGATCTCAAACCCGGGACTACGAGATAGCGACGCTCGACATGCGGGTGCGGCGCATTGGGGCAAAGACAGGAGGAGCAGGCGTTCCAGCCGAAATGATGGAGCTCGTCGCCAACGTTCGGCATATCGACCTGTGCAACGATTTGCGAATAGCTCGGTGACGTCGGGTCGACATCGACCACGGCGATTGCATCCGGCCTCGCTCGCTCAGGATCGAAGGCTGCGACATAGGCCAAGGTTTCCTTGGGAGCCTTGGCCGCCATGCGTGGTGAAGGATAAAAAGAAGGATCGGGTCGCCACGTCGCCATTTCCATTCTCCCTGGAGAATTCCCAATGCGTGGATCCTGATGCAGGCATTGGTGATGCGGCAAAAACGCGTCGGAAATGCGGCGCATTGCCTCATTTTCTCAAAAGGAGAGATGCGGCTTCCTGTGGGGGCATTGCGTCGATCATCGTCTGGTGCTTACCGCCCCGCTTGTCGCCCTATCTTCTGTCGGGATCTTGGTTTGGGGCGCCATGGTTGTGCTCTGGCCAAAGTGCACTTATGTTCTGGTCATGACGTCGATAGCAGATGCGCTCGGTCCCATTGGCCTCATGGGACGTTTGCTTGCCCGCTTTTGGCCGCAACTGCTCCTTATCGGGGCGGCAGGCTATATCGTGCGGGACCTGCTGCTGCGCGCCGCGGTCGAAGTGGGTTTGCGCCACCCGCTCGGCGGTATGGTGGTGCTGTCGCTCGTCGTTCTTGCCAAACTCATCATCGTCGTCCTGATGTTTCTAGCCCTGCGTCCGGGATTGCCCGCGCTGGAATCGCTCCGGCAGACGAAGAGCGTGCCGGTCTCGTCAGGCAAATCCGGCAGCAACGATCGGCGCTTGCTGGCCGTAACCGCCGCAGCGATTTTGCCGTTCTTCGCCTACTACGCGGCGTGGGGCTTCCTCGGCAACACGGTGCGTGAATATTCCCGGCTGGCACTCGACAAGGTCGCTTTCGGCGAGAAGGCCGATTTCTTTGACATTCTCAGTTCACGCGGCCTGCTTCTGTCCATCGCTATTTGCTGGTTCGTACGTTGGGCCGCCAAGCGCATGAGCAAAAAGAGCGAAGCGCCAACTTGGCGCTTGCTGATCGTTGCAGCCGACGCGAGCTGGATCTTTATCGGTCTCTACGGGCTTTCGATCTGGAAGGATGAATTCATCACCTGGCTCGGCGCCGGCAAGCTCCTGACCTCTCTTGGCCAGGGCATCAGCTTGCAGCTGATCGGCGTTGCCTATGCCGCGGAGAATTTCATACCCGTGGAGTTTCGCACGCCCGACTGGCTGACACAGGCGCAGAGCCTGTTCTTCTACGCCCTCTTGCCGATGGTCTGGCTGGTGATGGCCGCAATCATCAACGGCTATGAACTTTCCGCGGCCGGTCCCCGCACCATGCCGGCATGGACCAGTGCACGGAGCTGGCGCAAATGGCTCATCGATTTTCTCGAACACTTCGTCAGCGACTATCGCTCGCGTTATGGGCCGGTCTGGACCTGCCTGAAGCTGACACTCGGCGTGGGGCTTGCAACCTTGCTCACCTTCATCGTCGCCTATCGCCTGATCGGTTGGCTTGGGGCCTGGCTCTGGTTTGCAACAACGCGCCTGCTCGGCGTCGAAGAGTTCGCGACCTGGGAGTTTGTATCCAGCATCCTGGTCGTCTTCATCGGCAGTCCCAGCGATCTCGACGGCGGCATCTTGCTCGATTCCATGCGCATCTCGCTGCTGGCAGCCATACTCGAACGAGCCATTTCGCAGGCAACACCTGCGGCGGCCCCTGAAGCGCCGCGCATCTTATCAGACGCGCAAAGGTTGCTGTAACACTTTGAATTGCTGCGGGCGTGCAATCCTATCGTCGCACCTGATGTCCGAACTTCGGCTAGCGACCAAAGGGGAAGTTCGACCCAATGCGGGCCTGACGCGTCGACGCGAACCCGTCGGGCGCGTTGCGCGATTAGGCAGGAACGTAGGTCCCAACCTGATCACGTCATCCCGGATACCCCGCGTCAGATTCTATCCACTCTCATGTTCGCCTTTTCAAGTCGCAGGCATAGAAATTCTCCCGCCCGATGTTCTCGGACGTCGTGTTTCGTATGAGTGCGTCCTGGGGAAAGCAGGAGGCACGGTCAATGAACGACGGTT